>CAIYPA010000420.1 GCA_903927965.1 uncultured Bacteroidia bacterium
ATTGATAGGAAAAACCAAAAATACTTATCATAAGTAATTAATAGATGCAATTATCTGATAGAACCGGGAAAATAATATCCCCATCCTATCAGATTCGCCATAAATAATTCTAAAATTGGGGAGTTTTCTTAGAGGCACTATTTAAGACCAACACCTATTGTTTCAGGTGGGCCGGATGTTTATAAGCTATCGCCAAAATCTTCGCGGAATTTCGCAACCAATTTTTCGACCCAGTCGCCGATTGGTTTCAATTTACCAACAAAGAAACGGAGTACAGGCGGTTCTTCGATCCATTCCAATCCGCCAATCAGGTGACGGTTTTCATAGAGCCACAGGATCCGGTCTTCGGCATATTTAACCTGCGAAAGGGTGAACACCCTTCGTGGGAATGCCAAACGTAACAACTCGACATCCGCAAGGATATCGTTGCCCTCTGCGTCACGCACACTGGAGATCGTTCCCCGTTCCATTCCCCTGATCCCTGAAGCCACATAAAGGGCTGCAGCCAATGCTCCGGCAGGATATTGACCTTGCGGAACATGATCAATAAAATTTTTGGCATCGAGGTGGCATCCCAGACCCCCTGCAGGAGTTATTACTGGAATTCCTTTTTTATCAAGGGTATCAACAAGGTATTTGATAAAAGTAGGTGAATGACTGATCACGTTAAAATCGAGGGTCTCATAAAGACCAACAGCCATTGCTTCGATCTCGCGAACGCTCATACCACCATAGGTAAGGAATCCCTCAAATAAAGGAACCAGGTCCCGCATTGCCATGTAAATATCGAGGTTGTTTGTGCAGATCCCACCACCACGGGTGCTGCTCACCTTGCGCCCCGAAAAATAGGAGAAGTCGGTATAGCTCAGCATCTCGTGCATAATGTCCTTGAGCGATTTGTCCTGATAACCCTCTTCACGGATTTTGATGAAATATAAGTTTTCGCTGATTAAACTTGTGTCCATCAAAACTTTGATTTTGTGCTCTTTGGCAATTGCTGATACCTCGCGCAAATTGGCCATTGAGAAAGGCTGACCACCGATTAGGTTGGTTCCTGCCTCGAAACGGATGTAAGCCACATTTTCGGCTCCCCATTTTTCGATCACATTAAGCAGCTTAGGAATTGACATGTTCCCTTTAAATGGAAAATCGCTCTTGATTTTCAATGCTTCATCGGTGTAGATCTCTTCAACGACACCGCCAGCCATCTCAATATGGGCTTTGGTCGTCGTGAAGTGGTAGTTCATTGGAACCACTTTTCCGGGAGTCGCAAAAACCTTTGCAATAATATGTTCCGCGGCTCGTCCCTGGTGGACAGGCAGGAAATATTTTTGACCGAACACCTCGTTAATGGCTTTTTCGAGTCTGGTGTAACTTGCAGAACCAGCATATGAGTCATCAGCCTGGCTCATGGCTGCAACCTGGTTGTCGCTCATTGCATTGGTTCCAGAATCTGTAAGCATGTCAAGGAAAACATCCTTGTTCATCAAAAGAAAGGTATTAAAACCAGCTCCATAAATGCAATCCCTGCGTTCCTCGATAGGCAATAAGTTTAGTTTTTGAACTACACGCACTTTGTGCATTTCAAGAGGGGTTGCATCACCGCTGTAAAACTTTACGGTTTTCAATTGTTCCGAATTTTCCATAATTAACGCTAATTTGTTTGTTTTTTATACTATTAACCAATAACTTGTTATATTTTCAATGATGAATCTTAAAATCTAATCATTTGATGTGATTTTTTGAGCCTGCGAGTTTACAAATAAAAAATATGCAATCAAAACATTGAAAAAAGGTTTGCCTTTAAATGTTGGCGATAATTTATCCAGATTCCATGTACTTTCCCCTAACAATTGAAGATATTAATAATGATATAAATCATTTTTTGCTTTTTATTGGTCCATTTCGGGAATTTTCACATAAATCTCTTTGGCATCGAAAAAATCAAATTATACCATCTCACACTTCTGGAATAAAATAATTTAATCTATTAAATTGATTTATTGGTATTTAATGTTTACAGAATTCGTTTGGAAGTTCATTGCCCACATCTTAATATTCAAGTAAAACCTTCTTTTTGAACCTTTGACCATTTTTTACGGATATTTAAATAAATTTGGAAGGTGACAAGAAAATATCAGCAATTTATTGAAAAATATTTTTTATTTTTGAAGGCATTACGATATTGATTATTTTTTAGACCAATTAACAAAACCGGAAATTCTTCAAATTACACAGATATTTACTTTAAAGGAGGTTAAAAATGATTACTCAAGAGGATGTTTGTAGTGTTCAAACAATGAAAGAGGAAGAAAAATACGCTCTTCTTAAAAATGTCATCATCGATTATGAACGGAAGGAAGCCAACCTGATCCAGATCTTGCACATGGCCCAGGCAATTTTTGGGTATTTACCTTCAGATGTTCAACATTTTATTGCGGATCAGATGGATCTGTCAATATCACGTGTCAACAGCGTTTTAACCTTTTATTCTTTTTTTTCGACCCAACCCAAAGGGAAATATACAGTGGCCATCTGTTTGGGCACAGCCTGTTATGTTCGTGGGGGCAAAGATGTACTGAACAAACTGAAGGACATCCTTGGTATTGATGTGGGATGTACTACTGAGGACAAAATATTCTCACTCTCCGTGATGCGTTGTATCGGTGCCTGCGGATTGGCTCCAGCCATGACAATCAACAACAAGGTCTATAAACAAGTGAATCCCAATCGGATTGCACGAATCCTGGGCATGCTGAAATAGCTTGGAGTGGCATGGAGCGCGGGGCGTGGAGCATGGGGCGTGGAGCACGGGCGCAAAAAAAAAATTAACAAAATAATCTCGGGTTACTTTTTCATCGTAATATTTCTACAATTATGAAAATCAATACAATAAACGATTTAGACGCGATAAAGGACGATTTTCTGGTCAAAGAAAAGGAGTTTCAATTTACGGCTCAGATTTGTTACGCCGCAGGTTGCTTGTCGTCGGAATGTAAAGAGTTTAAAGAAGCTTTTATCCGTTCCCTTGAGAATGAAAATTTGACATCTAAAGTCAAAATAAAGCTGACAGGTTGCATGGGTGCTTGTGCCCTTGGTCCCACTTTGATTATGAACCCGGGCAACATCCTCTATTGCAACCTGACTCCAGCAAATGCAAAAAACATTGTGAATGAACACATTCGCAAAGGGAAGATTGCAGAAAAGCTTTGCTATAAAGATCAGGAAACCGGGGAAATCATTCCAGAATTGAACAAAATACCTTTTTTTAAACATCAGAAAAAGATCGTTCTTCAGAATTGTGGAATCATCGACTACGGATCAATTCAAGAATACATTTCCAAGGATGGCTATTTTGCCCTGGCCAAAGTACTGAAATCAATGAACCCTTCCGATGTAATTGATGAAATCAAGAAATCGGGATTGCGTGGTCGCGGTGGAGGTGGTTTCCCAACCGGTGTTAAATGGGAAATGGCGCGAAAAGCAATCAATGACCAGAAATACATTATTTGTAATGCAGATGAAGGTGATCCAGGAGCATTTATGGACCGAAGTTTGCTTGAAGGGGATGCCCATTCTGTCATAGAGGGAATGTTGATCGGTGGATATGCCATTGGAGCCACAAAAGGGATAGTTTACATCAGGGCAGAATACCCGATTGCCATCGAAAGATTGACGATGGGCATTAAGGCAGCAAGGGAACATGGATTGTTGGGAGAACAAATCTTTGGCAGCAACTTTAATTTCGATATCGAAATCAGGATTGGTGCTGGCGCATTTGTTTGCGGCGAAGAGACTGCCTTAATGAATTCTGTGGAAGGCAGAAGGGGTGAACCTCGTCAAAAACCACCATTCCCCGTGCAAAGTGGCTTATACGGAAAGCCTACTGTAATCAATAATGTTGAAACATTTGGGAATATTGCCTCGATCATACTGAAAGGGTCAGGCTGGTATTCATCTATTGGGACTGAGAAAAGCAAAGGGACCAAAGTTTTTGCTCTAGCCGGTGATATCGTTCAAAAAGGGTTGATAGAAGTTCCCATGGGGGTTACACTGGGTGAAATCATATATGAAGTGGGCGGTGGAATTCCACGGGGGAAAGTTTTTAAAGTAGCCCAAACCGGAGGCCCTTCCGGAGGATGCCTGACTGCAGGCCATCTTAACGTCCCTATTGATTACGATTCCCTGGTACAACATGGTGCCATCATGGGTTCAGGGGGACTGATTTGTGCCGATGAAGATACCTGTATGGTTGACATGGCACGCTTCTTTATGGATTTTGTTCAGGACGAATCGTGTGGGAAATGTGTCCCATGCCGAATTGGGACCAAGAGGATGCTGGAAATCCTGGAAAGGATTACCAAAGGTGAAGGGAAAGAGGGTGATGTTGAACTGCTCCTGGAATTGGGCGATTCGATCAAAGAATCTGCGATTTGTGGATTGGGCCAGACAGCGCCTAATCCGGTACTAAGTACGATTAAGTATTTCAGGCATGAATACGACGAACACATCCGCCATAAATATTGCCGCGCCGGGGTTTGCAGCGACTTGTTTATCTCTCCGTGCCAGAATGCCTGTCCTGCCGGGGTAAATGTTCCCGGTTACATTGCGCTCATTGCAGCTGGAAGGGTGCGTGATGCTTATAATCTGATCAGACAGGAAAATCCGTTCCCATCCATCTGTGGTCGTGTCTGCACCCATCCGTGTGAAAATAAATGCCGCAGGGCCCAATTGGACGAACCCATTGCCATTGCAGATTTAAAACGTTATGCAGCCGATTTCGTCCTTAACTCGGGCGAACCATTTATGAGCATGATCTTCCAAAAAAATGGGAAATCGGTTGGTATCATCGGAGCCGGCCCTTCCGGCCTGACATGTGGATATTACCTCTCAAGATTGGGTTATACAGTTGAGATCTATGAAGAAAAGAGTGTCGCAGGTGGAATATTGGCCTATGGGATTCCGGCCTATCGTTTGCCCAAAGAGTCATTAAGCAGGGAGATTGATTCAATTGTTCAGTCAGGGATCAAAATCATTTACAATACAAAGGTTGGGACAGATATCACGTTCAACGAACTCAAATCAAAATACAATGCAATTTATATTGCTACAGGAACACAGCTTTCAAGGAAAATTGGTATCGAAGGTGAGGAAAAAACCGGGGTCTATCATGGCCTCGATTTTCTGAGGGACATCAATCTTAAAAAAGGTGTTGTTGTTGAAGGCAACGTTGCTGTAATCGGAGGAGGTAGTACTGCAATTGATGCGGCTAGATCGGCCATTCGGCTTGGAGCCCAACGAGTGGATTTACTGTACAGAAGAACCAAGGAGGAGATGCCTGCCGATAAACGTGAAATTGAAGATGCCATCGAGGAAGGGGTAGTCTTGCATGAACTTGTTGCCCCGGTCCGCTTTATTGGAAATGGGAGAATAACAGGAATCGAATGTGTTAAGATGAAACCCGGACGTTTCGGGAAAGATGGAAGGCGTGTTCCAGTAATGGTTGAAGCATCCAATTTTCAAATCGACATCAACCTGGCCATTCCTGCAGTCAGCCAATACTCCGACTTTCCATTCATTACAAAAGATGATGTTGGGATCACAGACTGGGGTACATTTATCGTCAATACCGATACACAGATGACGACTCAACCCGGTGTCTTTGCAGGAGGTGATGTGGCAAGGGGTTCGGATGTCGTAATTACCGCTATAGCAGATGGCAAGAATGCTGCTAAATCGATTGACAAATACCTCGGTGGAAAGGGAAAACTCAATATTGGTGAGCCAATCGAAATACCTGTCAGGAACGCTGAAGAAGGCAATACAGTTGAACATGAACGCTTTCATATGCGCTACCTTGAACTGGAAGACCGTAAAGGGAATTTTAATGAAGTGCCGCAAGGATTCCATAAGCTCAACGCGATAGCCGAAGCGATGAGGTGTTTGCAATGCCAAAAACGTTAATATATTGTAATACTGCAAGATATGATAAACATTACAATTAACAATAAAATTGTTCAGGTGGAGGAAGGTTCCACAATATTTGAAGCCGCAAAAAAGAACAATATCCTGATCCCCCATTTCTGTTACATGGAGAATGTGCATCAGATCGGATCGTGCCGGATTTGCGTTGTGGAGGTAGAGAAGGCAAAGACACTCATGGCTTCGTGTGTTACCGAAGTACAGGAGGGGATGGTTGTACACAC
>CAIYPA010000421.1 GCA_903927965.1 uncultured Bacteroidia bacterium
AATTCTAAGAAATGCCCCGAACCAAACTTAGTGGAGGTATGTAACTACCAATCACGAACAGGTTTCTTATGCGTTGCTTTATTTGCCAAAGTTATCTGTTTTGAGGTTGGAGTTTCCCAACTTCCGATTACTTAGTGGCATATTGGTTTTGTTAGACTCAATTTATATATCTAAAAAAATCGCTGATAAGTAGGGACATGTTGTGGATGATCCCTTTTTGCCACGAAGACACTAAGACTCAAAGATTCACAAAGTCCAAATACTATACTCTCTACAGTCGCCTTTCTAGTTCTCCATTGTTATGCCCACTTGCACATTATACTGATTGTTCTCATGTTGACCTAACTCATTTGTAATTGTCCAAATTTCCAGTACGTTTGATTTTTGAATCATCAAACAAAAAATCATGCTGAACAAACAATTATTGGCCCCTGAAAGTATCGTTGTCATTGGGGCTTCCAACAATATCACCAAACCCGGAGGCAAAATCCTCAGGAACTTGATCGAGCACGAATACAAAGGGAGGTTGATTGCCTTAAATCCCAATGACGAGCGTGTCCAGGATGTGGAAACCTACAATCATTTAAGCGACCTTCCCGAACTTGATCTTGCCATTCTTGCCATTCCTGCCAAAAGCTGTCCCGAAACAATGGAATTCCTTGCAACTAAAAAGAATGTCAAAGCATTTATCGTGATTTCGGGCGGATTCAGCGAGATTGGGAAGGAAGGGGAAGAGCTTGAAAATCAAATGGCTGCAATTGTCAATCGCACAGGTGGTTGCCTTATCGGGCCAAACTGTATCGGGATGCTCACCCCAAACTATGCCGGAGTTTTTACGACACCCATTCCCAAGCTCGAATCGTGTGGCGTTGATTTTGTCTCAGGTTCGGGAGCGACGGCAGTTTTTATCATGGAATCGGCGATCCCGAAAGGGTTGCATTTTTCGCGGGTTATCTCCGTTGGGAATTCTGCCCAGATCGGCGTAGAGGAGGTCCTTGAATACTGGAACCTCAATGTTGCCGAGGAGGATTTTTCGAAAGTAAAGCTTCTCTATGTTGAGTCGATTAACAATCCTGATAAATTCCTGTACCATGCGAGATCGCTTGTGAAAAAAGGGTTCAGGCTCGCGGCAATCAAAGCGGGAAGTTCTTTGGCAGGCAGCCGGGCCGCTTCGTCTCACACCGGTGCCATGGCCAATTCGGATTCTGCAGTGGAAGCCCTCTTTAGGAAAGCAGGGATTGTTCGTTGTTACGGAAGGGAAGAGCTGACCACCGTTGCCGGGATTTTCATGTCGAAACGTCTGGAGGGGAAAAATATGGCGATTATTACCCATGCCGGTGGGCCTGCTGTGATGCTGACCGATGCCCTCGAAGCTGGTGGACTGAACATACCCCATCTTGCCGATTCACAATTAAAAGAGAAACTACGGAAAAAATTGTTTACCGGTTCATCCGTTGAAAACCCCATCGACTTTCTGGCAACAGGCAATGCGGAGCAATTGGGGGACATTATTGATGCCTGCGAAAACGACTTCGATGAGATTGATGGGATGGCGGTTATTTTCGGAAGTCCCGGATTGACCTCTGTCAAAGATGTTTATACGGTACTCGACCATAAAATGAGGACCTGCAAAAAGCCCATTTATCCAATCCTGCCTTCCGTGATGAACGTTAAGAAAGACCTGGCCTATTTCCTGTCGCATGGCAACGTCAACTTTCCTGACGAAGTATTGTTGGGGCGTGCCCTGACACGTGTTTACCGGACCCCAGAACCATCCGATACGGGTATTATGCTCGAAGGTGTCGATGTATCACAGATCAGGCGGATTATCGAAAGTTGCGAAACAGGACAGCTCCCACCCGATAAAATCCATGCCCTTTTGAACGCAGCATCTATCCCTTACGTTAAAGAAAAGGTGGTGGTTACCGAAGCTGAAGCGATCGAAGCAGCCCATGAGATCGGTTTCCCCTTGGTCATGAAGGTGGTAGGTCCCATCCACAAAACCGATGTCGGAGGTGTTTCCTTAAATATCCGTTCCGATGAATCTGTGCGCCTCGAATTCAACCGGATGATGAAAATCCCCGAAACAACCGCTGTGATCATTGCCGTACAAGCCGAAGGGATGGAACTCTTTGTAGGTGCCAAATATGAACCCAAGTTCGGGCACATTATCCTTTGCGGGATAGGTGGGATCTTTGTGGAAGTCTTAAAAGATGTAACCTCCGGCCTTGCACCGATTAACCATGACGAAGCCCTATCGATGATCCGCAACCTGAAAGCCTATCCTTTGATCAAAGGTTTCAGGGGAAAACCAGGTGTCAACCGCCACAAATTTGCAGATATTATCGTAAGGCTCTCGTCAATGCTTAGATTCGCAACCGAAATTAAAGAGATGGATATCAATCCGTTAATGGGAAGGGGTGATCAGATTGTGGCTGTGGATGCGAGGATTACGATAGAGAAGTAGAATGGGTTATTATTTACCTCGCTTTAATTCTCTTAACTGATATAACTCTTCAGAATTGATTATTTTTTTAAAACCCTTCGACAACAAACCGTTTCGAAGTATTTTATCTCCAGACCAAATTTTACTTTTAAGAAACATCGAAAAAGCAACATATGGTGTATCCTTTGGATCGATATCCAAAACAAGTTGCTCGGCTTTAATCCAATAATCAACTGGTATTTTTATTCCGGACAAAAAAGAAATTGGTTTAGTTACCTTTATTTCAACATTAAGAACCTCATCTATAGGCATTTTTGAGATTAATGAAATCTTCTTATGATACTTTTTTGTTTCGGTCAACAAATAATCCGGAGCAACAAAATCGAATATCCCTTTTGAATTTAGTAACAAATCAGCAATCTTGCTATTTGTATTCAAGATTGCACTAAAGACGATATTTGCATCAACGATAATCCTCATTTGATGAACTTACTCCGGTTTTTTGACCACCAATCTTCATTTAGTTCATCTGCAAGTTCGTCCGCATCTTTTTGCGTAGCTTTACTCTTTGATGTAATCTCCAGATATTCAAGATAATCCATTATCCTCTGAAATCCAAAAGCATCGATATCCTTAGATACTTTAATAACAATCTGATTACTTACTCTCTCCACGATCATGGCATAAATTTTTATTCAAAACTAGTTAAAAGAACTTGAATTGCAAAGGATGCCAACTTGTGTAAATGGTGTAATACAAGGCAATTTGACTTTCTTCTGGCAAAGGAGATCAGATTGTGGTGGTGGATGTGAGGATTACGATTGAGAAATAGTGAACCGAGATGGGGAGTTCAAGGGTCCATTCGGACTGGCTGATAGCTCTCTTAAAAATCTGTGGCGCTATCAATAATTTTGCTTGTTTTCCCAAGGCGTTGCCATTGGTTGTTGTTTTATCGTTTCCCCAAGATGTTGCCATTGGTAATTGTTTAATTGTTTCCCAAGGCATTGCCATTAAGCTATGTTATGTTAGGTTAAAGCTTCGCTGATCTTCGATTCAGCCTGTTGATTGTGCCAGGATGGTGATGGTTCAAGACAAAATTGTTAGCACACAATCCCCCTCGTTTGTAACGAGGGGTTGATGGTTTGTCGTTTGTAACGATAATTGTCACATACTAAATTATTAAGCCCTTCCTCCCGAAGCTGTCATTGAGAACCAAACTGCTGTAAATCTAATTTTTAGCAGGATCAATATGTTTGGTGACGTGTCCCGAGAGTTTACGATGTGTCCCGAGAATGAAATGATTCGGGATTCGGGAGGCAATCCCATGATTAAAGCACGGTCCAGAACATTGTTTTTGGCACTATTGGAAAGTTAAGAAAATAATGGTAAAATTGTATGTCTAAAGATTTTTTGAAATTTCCTTCTTTATAGGTTGGCAATATCACCAATAAGATTATTAACATAAAAACGGAAAGTTATGAGTTTACTTACATTGGAATTGAAAAATGAAGCGGATTTAGACCTTTTCATTTCGTTTGCCAAAAGATTGAATGTGACTATTCTCGATATAAAACAAACGAAAAAGAATGAGAAACAAAGCCCAGTTATATGGCTGGAAAAAATTGCAAAAAAAGGGGGAGTGAAATCTATTTCAAATCCCTCCGAATGGCAACGAGAAATCAGGACTGATCCTGTTTTACCAAACCGTGATTGATCATGATTTTAGATAGCAACATCATCATCTATTCAGTAATGCCATTAGCCTAAAACAACAAAGAAAAATGTCGCTAGGCGATAGTTTGATTGCCGCTACAGCATTGGTTAATAATGATAAACTGTTTACCAACAACGTTGAAGATTTCGTCGGAATTTCCGGGCTGTCAATCATTTCCCTGAAATCCGTGTTTTAGACTTTTTTATGACAGCAACGTCACTCGCATTCCAATAAATTAGCCAAATTGCCATAAGGATATTTTGCCGGAATCTCCTCCTTCAACTTTTTAAACTTTGTGGCCTAATCCACAATTTTAATTGTTTTCCCAAGGCGTCGCCATCGGTTGTTGTTTCATCGTTTCCCAAGTTGTTGCCATTGGGCTAGTCTATATTAGGCCTTCAGCCTGTCGATTGTGCAAGAATATTTATCTTGCTTCAAAATATGAAAAGTGCAATGAGTTTGAAAAATGATCATGATTATGGATGCGGTTCGAAATTTTTGCAGGATCAACGCCACGCAGTGGCAGCATACCCTAGCCCAATGGCATCGCCTTGGGGAAAGAGAAAATTAAATTTGTTAGCACTGAATTAGTTTAGACCATCCTCCTCTCGAAGCTGTCATTGGTAACCAAACGGCAGTAAATTAAATGGTTAGAAGGTATTATGTATTTGGTATCGTGTCCCGAGTAGAGACAGCGCATGCGCTGTCTCTACAAACATTCGCACGCAATATTCGTTAAAAAAGGATTAAGACACGTTTTTTTGTCTTGCAGGTAATTATCCTTCAAATTTAGATTATGCAGCACTCCGTGCAATGACAGGTCATGAGGGAGAAAGTGCTGTCATGATGTTTGTAACCTTCGGTAAACTTTTTAAATTTTGTGGCGCAATCCAAAATTTGACGATTAAATTGCCCTGTGCTTTGCGGCGCATTGATCGTTCAATCTTTTAACAACTTTCTGATTGCGCCGCCGATGTGGGGGTCATTTTGTTATTCTACAATACTTTAACTCCTACGGAGTATTTGAAAGTGCCAGGACTGGTTCTTGTTTCCACAAGCAGATGTAGTTTGGAAACGTTTCACTTTCGTTCTACAGTCGTGTCCCCAAAGGGAAGCCCCATAAATAACCCCGGGTAAGCGGTCCCGAACCAAAGCCCTGTCAATTAGCAAATGCCTTGTGGACCGCGCCACCCGGGGAAAGGGGACCGCGCCACCCAGAGTCAATCCGCAACCCCCATAACCGTCCGCACTCAAATGTCCAGAAAAGCAAAATGCACCTTCGGACAGGGATGAAAACTCTCATAAAAGTCTGTGGCGCAATCCAGAACATGTTTTTAGCACAGTGCTTCTTAGGATGGGATTGCTTTGTCGTGCAGGTAATTATCTTTCAATTTTGGATTGTGCCGCACTCCGCGCAATGACAGGTTCTGAGAAATAAACCCATGAGGAGCATAATATGCACCCTAATATCTTAATTAGCAACTATATAAAAAAGATTCCGAACTATAAATGAATGGTTTGTTTATTCGTGTCCTATTATCTCAAAATTTTCGAACTCACCAATAGGGTAGGTCGATAATAGTTTAATGAGCAAATGTCAGGCAAGCTTTTATATCATCCTCAACCAATGCAGGATAATCCTCCATGATTTCAGAGTTGGTCATTCCGGATGAAAGAAAGTCCAGGATCAATTCCACCGGATAACGCATATTCCTAATTGTTGGCTTAACGTGGCAAATCTCTGGGTTGATCGTTATTCTGTTTATTAGGGCTTCCATAACTTTTATATTTTGCTCAAATATATAAAAAATTGCAATCAAAAAAGGGAGCCTACTAAGCTCCCTTTTATATCTGATTGATAGACAACCTAATTCAAAATCAATTTAAAATTCTGGTCATCGAAGTATTTGGCAAACTCCATATCGGTGGCAGCCAGGGTCTTGAATGCATCATCCTTTTTAATGGCTTTTGCGAGATTCTCGTACATCACACTTGTTTTTGCGGTACGGGCTGCGATGATGGCTTTCAGGTAAAAAATACGGCCCGTCTCAGGAGCATTGGCCAATGTAGCCGCTGCACCGTTATTGTCGCCACTAAGCAGCTGTGCCAATGCGTGGTTGGCATAACTTAGCGATCCCTCACCAAACAATTTTGCGGCAGTTTCATACTGTCCCTGAATAATCTTCACGATGGCAAGGTTTTCGCTGACCTCTTTACCCGAACCGGATGCAGCCCCAAAAAGCTCTTCAGCTTTTGCAAGGTTTTTCTTTTTAAGTTCTGCACAACCCAAATTGTTCTGAATGATCGGGTTCTTCTGATCAAGCTGGTCTGCTTTTTCGAAGTTTGCAGCAGCTGCATCAAATTCGCCCAATTCAAAATTAATGCTTCCAAGGTTGTTGAAACCTCTCCAATCATCAGAATAAGTTTGGGTCATACTTGTATAAATGTTTTTCTGGGTCTGAACATTTGTGGTCAGTGAAGCAGCATAGACCATTTCAGCCGGATTAAGTTTTGAAGGATCACTTGCTGCCTGGGCATTTAATTCTTCATCAGTCCGACCTACCAAATCAATAGAAGCAGTGATTTTAGACCTACGAAGCTTGGGCAAAATATCGTTTGCAACTGCGGTGAAAGCCGATGAAAGATTTTTTATTTCACGTTCACGAACTTCAGGATCGGAATACATAGAGAGTACGCGAAGGATCAGCTCCTTATCCTGTATTGTCGATTTTTCCATCAGCTCCTTAAAACCATCCCAATCTTCGGGAGTGTATTTGGTTTTCAGGTCAACATTTACGTTGTTCTTCTTCAGGTCTTTATCAATTATTTTGGATGCAGATCCTTCACGGTTTTCAGATAATTTTGTGTTCAGGTCAAGTTTACCATCGGGCGAAGCATAACCCGAAATTTCAACTGACTTAAGTTCTTTCCGATCAGCCTTGTATGCTTCTGTAATATAGGTACTTAGGTGCTTGATTTCTTCCTTTGACATTTCCTGTCCACGGACTTCGGAACTGTTGATCAAATAAATAAGGTCTGCCACATATTTGTCGGGCACAATCCTTTGGTATTTGTCGGTTGCGGCATTGTAAATCCCTGTTGTGTTTTTACTCCTGATCACACCCTGGATTGTTACAGGACTATTGTCAACAAGCGTGGAGGTACAAAGAACACCTTTGCCCAATTTTATAGGTGTAAAGTCAAGCTTCTGTTTTCCCATTGTAGCATTGATCTTTAAAACCAACTCCGATTTGCGCATTCCAAATTCAAAAGGCATTGTTCCTTTGTAGGAAACGCTACCACCATCAGCAAAGCTGATTTGTTTGTTATTTGCCTTGACCGATTCGCCCTGAAGAAAAAATGGTTCAAAATATTTCTCACCGTCAGCAGTATTTAATACCGGTGTTGCAACAAATGAGGCTTTCTTCAGAAAATACTTTTCAGGAATACGTCCCTGTAATGACATATTAACCTTCCCATTATGTGCTTCAAGAGTTTCAGGTGACAGGGAAAAACTCATCTTGCCTGCATCAGCTTTCATTTTTTTGAGGGATGCACAACTCATCAAAACTGCTGTGCCAAAAATGAACAAAACCAAATAATTGAATTTGAAACTTCTCATTATAAAATGCTATTGATTAATAAAATGTTAGTCTGTTTTATAAACATCGCAAAACTAAGCTTTTTAATGTTAATCCATCTGATTTTTAAACAATTTTAACCTTTTAAAAACGCCCTACTGACTCCATTTGGATATACCCTGGAAAATATTGAATTTTTAACCAATTGATAATCAATCGAATTATTGACAAAATCAATGTTTGAGGTATCAATTATCAGGATTGGAAATTCTGTTTGCTGCGAAAAAAAATTAAAATATCCCTCCCGTATGGTCTTTAAATAACTTATTTCAATCGATTTTTCATATTCCCTGCCACGGTTGCGTATATTTTCTATCAGTTTTGGTTCCGGCAAATGAAGGTACACGTACAAATCGGGTTTTGGTAGGCGTTCGTAGATAATGTCAAAGAACCTTCTGTATAAATTGTATTCATCGGGCGCCAGCGTGTTTTGGGCGAAAATCAGCGATTTCATGAAATAGTAATCCACAATGGTCTGATCGTGGAAAAGGTCGCGGTTCGATAAATTGTTTATTAATTGCGTGTAGCGTTCTGCAAGAAAAGAAAGCTCAAGTGGAAATGAATATTTGACAGGATCGCTATAAAACTGAGGCAAAAAAGGATTGTCGGAAAACTCTTCCAGGATCAGTTTACTGTTCAGGTCATCACTCAGCATTGTTGCCAAAGTGGTCTTACCAGCACCAATATTTCCCTCAATTACAAGATAATCAACACTCATAAACATTTTTCTATCGGCCTCCAAAATACAATAAAAAAAAGAGCGAACAAAAAAAAGTCCGATAAAACCGGACTTTTTTGAACTTTATTTATTGATTTGGCTTGCGGAGCGAGTGGCTATGCCCATGATCCTTCGACTCGCTGCGTTCTGGTCGTGGACCCCGGTCGGAATGTTCTCCCTTTCCCTCACCTGAGCTTTGACCCTCTGGTTTTGGAAGCAGTACTTTGCGCGAAAGTTTCAGTTTACCTGACCTCTGATCGACTTCAAGCAGTTTGACCTCAATGATATCGCCAACTTTCAGTACACTTTCAGGATTTTCAATCCGTTTCCAGTCGATTTCCGAAACATGCAACAAACCCTCTTTCCCAGGCATGATCTCAATAAAAGCACCAAACTGAACGATCGATTTTACTTTCCCTTTGTAAATTTCACCAACTTCAGGGATAGCCACAATCGCACGTACACGTGCAATCGCTGCATCGATGGAGTCTTTGTCAGGAGCGCTGATTTCGACATGACCAAAATCACCAACCTCTTCGATAGAGATGGTAGCTTTAGTATCTGCCTGTATCTGCTGAATAATCTTACCCCCAGGACCAATTACCGGCCCAATCATATCTTTAGGTATAATCATTTTGACAATCCTTGGTACATTGGGTTTGTAATCCTCACGAGGCTGATCGATCACTTCCAGAATTTTGCCGAGGATATGTGCCCTACCTTCTTTGGCTTGTTGCAGTGCTTTTGACATCACTTCGTATGACAGACCTTCCACTTTGATGTCCATCTGGGTAGCCGTAATCCCTTTGGTTGTTCCAGTTACTTTGAAGTCCATATCGCCCAAATGATCCTCGTCGCCAAGAATATCAGAAAGAACAGCAAATTTATCGGAACCCTTATCGGTGATTAAACCCATAGCGATACCCGATACGGGCCGTTTCAGTTTGATACCAGCATCCAACATGGCCATGGTTCCTGCGCAAACAGTTGCCATCGACGAAGATCCATTCGATTCAAGAATATCGGATACAATACGTACGATATAGGGGAAACCTTCAGGGATCATCCGTTTGAGTCCGCGATGTGCCAGATTGCCATGTCCGATCTCACGACGGGAAAGCCCACGTGGAACTTTGGCCTCACCAGTACTGAATGGTGGGAAATTATAATGCAAAAGGAAACGTTCCCTTCCTTTAAGTGTCACATTATCAATAATTTTCTCATCCATTTTAGTCCCCAGGGTGACACTTGTCAAAGATTGTGTTTCACCACGGGTGAAAATAGCTGAACCGTGTGAGCCAGGCAAATAACCGACTTCACCCCATATCTGACGGATCTGGGTCGTTGTCCTACCGTCAAGGCGAACGCCGTCATCGAGGATCATCCTTCGCATGGCTTCTTTCTCAACGTCGTGGTAATACCTGCTTATCAGACCCTTATTGATCTCTTTGGCCTCTTTGCCTTCGCTGTAGGCTGCAACAAAATCTTCTTTGATCTTCTCAAACGAACTTACACGCAATTGTTTGTCATTGGTCAGGGAACGGGCGGTATCATACGCTTTCTGATAAGTTTCTTTCCAGATCAGTTCGCGAAGTTGTTCATCGTTCACTTCGTGGCAATATTCACGTTTCTTAATGCCAAGTTCCGTTGCCAGCTCTTCCTGAATTTTACAATGGACCTTAATGTTGTCATGGGCAAATTTAATGGCTTCAAGCATCTCTTCTTCTGATACTTCATCCATTTCACCCTCGACCATCATAATATTTTCATACGATGCCCCAACCATAATATCGATATCGGCTGTTGCCAATTGCTCTGCAGAAGGGTTGATCACGAATTTGCCGTTGATGCGGCTAACGCGTACTTCCGATATAGGACCATTAAATGGTACGTCCGAAACTGCCAGTGCAGCGGACGCAGCTAATCCGGCCAGACAATCGGGCATCTCATCCTTGCCAGACGAAATCAAGGTTATCATCACGACGGTTTCTGCGTGATAATTATCTGGAAATAAAGGTCTTAAAACACGGTCAACCAAACGGGCAGTCAGAATCTCGTCATCTGAGGGCCTGCCTTCTCTTTTTAAGAATCCACCCGGGAATCTTCCGGCTGCCGAGAATTTTTCGCGATAATCAACAGAAAGTGGCATAAAATCAACGTTTTCAGCAGCCTCCCTGGCAGAAACCACAGTAGCAAGCAACATGGTATCACCCATTTTTACTACTACGGAACCATCAGCCTGCTTCGCCAACTTTCCTGTTTCGATGTTAATCGTACGACCATCGCCCAGATCAATTGTCTTATTAACAGCTTTGTACATAATTTAAAAAAATAATTTTATTAATACTAAAAACAATGGGTGGGGCTTTAAATATTTAAAAAAAGGCAATTCGAAAATTGCCTTTTTGGGTAGTTCGTTATTTACGAAGATTGAGGTCCTTGATAATGGCACGGTAACGCCCGATCTCTTTTCTTTTGAGGTAATCGAGCAATGCGCGTCTTTTACCAACCAATGCGATCAAAGCACGTTGTGTGCCGAAATCCTTTTTGTTCAGTTTCAAATGTTCGGTAAGGTGGCTGATCCTGAAAGAGAAAAGGGCAATCTGGCCTTCGCTGGAACCTGTGTTCGTTGCACTGTTGCCATACTTTTCAAAAATCTCCTGCTTTTTTTCTGTTGTTAAATACATTACGTAATAAATTATGAATGATACAATTATCGCCCCGCAGTATTCGTGTTCGATATCAACGGTTCAACATTATTTAAAAAATCGTACAAAAGTACAAAAATTTCCCATAAGATTTCATCTGTCGGTCAATTTATTTAGAATGTTTATAATGTCTTCCCTCATACGCATTAAATAGGTTAAAACAAGTAACTGACATTATCCTACCGCTAATACGAGTAGAAGTGCCTTGATGTAACCATAGGCAAATGCAAACCCTTGTTTGCTATTGGCTGGATCGGGATGAGAAGGAACATGGTCGGGCATTACCAGGTATGGATACTCCAATTTCTTTAACAATTTCAGGATCTGGAAGAAGTCCAGATCGCCATTATCGGGATAGACTTCCTGAAAATTATCCCACCCACCTTTGATATTCCGTAGGTGGACGTTGAAGATCTGTTTCCTTTCGCCAACCCATTGAATAATAGGGAGTATTTCCGTTTTGGGATTTTTAAGCCCTTCAGCCACTGAACCAAGGCAAAGGTTTAGCCCGTGGTATGGACTGTCGTAAAGTTTGGCGAAACGCTTGATCCCTTCAAAAACATCGGGGCTGTCCCACCTTGTGACACCGCGGAAACCTGCATGGGTTGGTGGATCGGCAATGTGGTTTGCAAGCCTGACTTTATATTCTTCGGCCACCGGGATCAACCGGTCGAGCAGGTAGGTGATCCGTTCATAGACCTGATCGGCAGAAACAACTCCTGCATTGGTTGGCGGTTCGTTTCTATCAATGGCAACCTGATAGTTCCATGTATTGTAGGAAACGTTTCCCCGATGGGGATCCAGTATTTTCCCGGTCCGTAAGATGGGGAGGATCGTCGTGTTGTAATTCAGGCAATGCACGCCTGTCTTTCCTGCAACCGAAATCATCTGCTGGAGCATTTCAATTTCCCGGTCACGTTCGGGACTCTTGCCAAGCATGATATTTGGAAATGCAACTTTTTCTATCCCTTCAGAACCTAACGGTAAATGGTATGCATCCAGGGAAATTCCATATTGCTGGCAGATTTCTTTTTTACAAAGTGAATCCTGAAGGTCCCAACCAACGCCTTTGATGAATTTTGGGGATCCTCCATCAATGTTAAAAACGCCATGACGTGCCTTAAATTCAAGGTTCTCGATTGTCGTTTCCCCTGATTGGCATCCGACTTTCATCAAGACTTTTTTGGGATTAGCTGGCAGTTTCTGGGATTGTGAATTTTGGGAGGAAGATGCTGGAACTGACATTGCCGGACCCAATACCAAACCCGCAGCCGTACTTATTGTTATCGCTTTCACAAAACCCCTTCTTTCCATATTATCGGCCACCCTTTTTAAACTATCCATTTAAACAAGAAATAATTATTTTCATGATTTTCCCATTTCTTCGATGATTATACTGATTTCGGATTGTGAAATATTGTACAATTGAAATACCATCTCATCTAATTTTGAAACACAGAAATCGATCTGGCCGGCAATATCCTTTGCAAATGATTGTTGCTCTAAATAAAAGGTTTTCCATTTCGTCAACTCTTTCAATTGGATGTTCTTTTTCTGCTTCGATAGTTCGCTATTTAGCTCTTTCCAACTTAAATTGTACCAATTTTCAAGATTACCCGATAACTTTGGCAACTGCAAATCACTGATCAACAATTCAGTGAAATTATTTGTGACCAGAAAAAGCTCTTTGTTCAAAGTGATCAACCGATCGACCAATTCGATATAGGGTTTTTGTTCCCAAGTTTCTATTAATTTAATGGGAAGCTTTTCCAAATATATTTTCTTGACTTCTGCGAAAAGCTTGTCCTTTTCCTGTGCAATACATTGATAGACATAATTTAACAACTTACTGTTCAGCAATGCCAACAAGTATCGGATATTGATCTTTTCGTTGCAATTGCCAATGTTATAAACATTGTTGAGGTTGATCCATTTGTTTTCATCGATGTGGCAAATCAACTCATCGGATGTCTGACGGACTATTATTTTTTCGTTGTCAAAGAATGGAGCCGGAAACCTTGGTTCGGCCAACCATACTCCATATTTAATGAACATTTTTGGTGTGTTCAAAAATCGGTACCGGTGAAAATCCTTCCCATTCACGCATTGAATATAGGATTCGTCAATTTTAGTGGATGATGTAAATATTTTATCCTGAACAATTTGCTCTGTCTGTCTTGGGTTTCCTTTCCCAGTCTGGTACGCTTTTACACCAACAACGATCTGGGCCAATTCACCTAAAGGAGTAGTTTCCTTATAAATTTTCTCAATATCAAAACTATCTGAATGACTCAGATTATACGTTTTATCGGTTTTAATAAAGGAATTAAAACTAACTTTAAGAAAATCGTTATTTTGAAAGTCCGAATAGTTCCTGCAGATTTTAACATCCACATCGTCTTTGGCCGTATGCTTTGTGTTTTTTATGATAAACGAAACAGTATCGCCAATATCGGCATCATCGAACACCGCATATTGCTGTTTGCAAACACTTGTAATTTGTAAGTCGTTAAGGATTTCCCTTAATTTGTTGAAATAATGCTGGTTGGTAAATGTGTTAGGTGTAATATAGCCAAGATATCCGTCAGGTTTAAGTAAATCAATCCCCTTTTCATAAAAAAGAACATAACTATTCGCTTGATATTCAAAGCTTTTAAATTTTTTGGAAATATATTCCCTTTCCTTTTCGGTAAAAGAAACCCCATAAGGTGGATTTCCAACGACAACATCGAACTTGTCGAAATTTGAAAATCTGGATTCCCACTTAAATGCATTGGTTCCTGCAATTGTGAAGTCATCTATCAGTGAATTGCCATTTTGGATATTGTAATCGATATTGGACAATGCCTTTCCATATTTGACCGTTTTTAGCCAAAGCGAAAGCTTGGTAATTTCGACACTTTCAAAATTCAGGTCCACACCAAACAGGCAATTTTTCAGAATATGCTCCTCAATATCAAACTTATTGACTTTAAAATCGATTGTAATACCTTGTTTTAGTTTTGGTTTAAATTCGTCAGGAGGCTCGGGTGGGTTTAAAAGCCTCAATTCCTTTTGGATGATCTTGTATTCGGCAACCATAAAATCAAAACATTGGACCAAAAAAGCCCCACTCCCGCAGGCGGGGTCAAGGATTTTCAATGACAGGAATTTTTCCAAATATTGGTTCCAAAATTTCTTGTGAAGCTCAATTTTAGGATTTGTCCTTAATGTTCCTTGTTTTGTAATTTTGATCAGATCGTAGTCTTTCTCCGTTAAATCGGGCAAATCCAATTCGAAAAGCTCTAATCTCCTATCAATAAGCCATTTACCTATTGTTTCTTTGACAAGGTGCTTGGTAATGTATTCGGGGGTATAAAAAATCCCAAATGCTTTGCGCTTCCCATTCTTTTCATGCTTCAAAAGGGCTATTTCCCCATTTTTTAAAGATGTTTTAATTCCTTCAAGATCCGAAATCGATTGTTCGAAGATATGCCCTAATATATTGACATTCAAATCAGACCTATAATCATAGGATGAAAGGAACAACAATTGGGTCAATATCGTATCTTTGATTACCAGATTGTTAAGGGTTTCGTCTTCTTCGAATAATCCGCCATTTAACTTTGAGATGTGATTGTTGCCTAAATCGAGGGTAGTAAATAGGTTTTTGAGCAAAGTCCAAAGCATACTTTGATAAAGGAATGTGGCTTGTGAAAAGCTCACAACTTCTTTTAGGACGTTTGTCGGAATAATGGACAAGTCAGCACAGAAACAAATAAAGATGATCCGGTCCAATAATTTTTGTGTTTTTTCTAAAACAACTAAAGGTTCAATTTCTGGGTTATTCGCTTTGATATGATCAAAAAGCTGGAAGCGCAAAGACCGGTATTTTGAATAAAATTCTGTTGAAATCTTTACTTCTTGCTCGGTCCTTTTCCTGTATAGTGTATCTACAGGAGATTCCCCCTTTTGAAAAAATAAACGTTCATTGTGCAATAAAAAGAAGAACCGTCTTAATTGAAAGTCATCCTCCAGGTCTATTAATCTAAACAATTCATATCTGTCCGATTCTTTATTGTATAACCTGATTGTGTGGATGTTAGATACAACAATCCATTTACATGAGGTGCCAGCTTTCCTTCCATACTCAAAGGCTTGAGTAACAGGGGTTATCCGCTCGAGTCGGTTTTGTATAGTATCGAGGTCTTTCTTAATATCTTTTAATTCAATTACAGCCCTGATATCGTTTTTTGACTGTTGTTCAAAATAGCCCAACACAGCATCAGGCGATGTTGAATCAACATTGACCTTAGGCAATAAATTCTTTAACGGTTTCTCTACTTTATACTCATATTCAAGCACTTCACCAAATATATCGTTTAGAAAGGCAATATCAATTTGTGTCTCATTTGAATTTTGAATTGTACCGGTTCTTATCGCTGTAATCCATCGGTTAAGTATGCCTTTTTTATAATCTAAATTCCTAAGATTAGTTAAATAATAGGTTTTAACTTGATCGTCAAAAAACTTGGATGCAAAAATCGTCTGATGCATTATTTCTTTTTGTTTGCAAATTTCGTATTATTTATTGAACCAAAAAATTATCCTTGATTTATTGCAGTGCATATTATCCCCAATATTTGGAGTTATTGCAATTAAAGTCCTACTTTTGTGCCTAAAATATTTTCATCACTAACATTGTCTTATTTGACTGATTATAAGTTTAATAATAAACAAATAAACCATATATAGAAGTAGTTTATGAAACCAAAAATAGCTGCGCAGTCGGGAACTTTCGAGTCGAGCGATGTAATTTTCCTGATCGAACCGCTTCCCGACAATATAGGACGGAAACTTGAAATCTCCTCAACAGTGATGCAACAGTTTGGTGACAGTTTCAACCGTATTGTCACAAAAATGCTCGACCAATACGAAATGACTGATATACATCTGATTGCAAAAGACAAAGGTGCGCTTGAACCCACAATCAAAGCACGTCTTGAAACTGCCCTCAAACGCTCGCTCGACCTACAGGAAGGGACACTTAAATAATTTCACAACCATGATGAAAAGTTTTAAAAAACGGAGGTCAATGCTCTACATTCCTGGAAATAATCCGGCAATGATACAGCAAGGGGGTGTTTACGGAGCTGACAGTATCCTGCTCGATCTCGAAGATGCGGTCGCCCTTAACCAAAAAGACGCTGCCCGCACCCTGGTCAGGAATATGATCAAAGTGACCAATTTTTATGATGCGGAAGTTTGTGTGAGGATCAACCACCTGAGCACTCCATTTGGATTGGCCGACCTTGAAGAGATTGTACCGCTACAACCTTCCGCGATCCGCTATCCGAAAACAGAATCTGCCGAAGAGGTGGCCAACCTGCTGAGGATCATCGAAAAAATCGAAGACCGGCACGGCCTTCCACACAACAAGATGACCCTACATGCGATGATCGAAACAGCCATGGGGGTCCAGAACGTTTTCAATATTGCCAGCCAATTTAGCCGGGTCGATGCGATAACCATTGGAGGTCAAGACCTTACTGCAGATATGAACATTATCTATACCCCTGATGGAATAGGGATCGACTTTGCGAGGAAACGGATCGTGATGGCAGCCAAGGCAAGCCATATTGATGTGATCGACACAATTTTCCCCGATGTAAACGATGAGGAAGGTTTGCGCAAGGAAACCGAATATGCAAAGAAGATCGGATTTACTGGCAAAGCGGTCATAAACCCACGCCAGATAGATGTTATTCACGATGTGTTCACACCAACCAAAGAGGAGATCCGAAAAGCGTACAGGATTGTCAAAGAATTCAGGGCAAACACCGCTGCCGGTATTGGCGTTTTTGCCATAGATGGCAAAATGGTCGATGCACCTGTTGTCGCCAGGGCCCAATATATCTTGAAACTTGCCAATGTGGAGGTTGGGAAATAAATCTGGCGGCTGGCAGTTGGTTACTGGCGTCTGGCGGAATTTGCCAAGGATTAAATAATTACAAATGAACATATTTGTAAAATACAGATATATAATATATTAAATAAGGACAAACCATATTATCAGCACATTCTGCCAGTTGCTAGTTGCCAGCCGCTTGTTGCCGTTTCTGATCAGCTAGCCGCAAGTTGCAAGCAGCCAGTAGCTTTTTTAGAGCATCTTATTTTTGAAGAAATATAAACATAGTTAAAAAATAATCCCCACATGTTAAACAGTTTAGGCCGTGAGATTCCCGGATATATAGAAGGGATCGGGATATTGGAACCTTTTCAGGGGGCGTTGAACAAGCTCCGCAAAGGTTGGATGGATGAACCAACAATTCCGGCACCAAACAAAGCTTATCTCCCTCACCAGAGTAAATTATGCCGTACCCTTGAAGAGGCCATTATACGCAGCAACCCGCACAATGGGATGACGGTTTCGTTCCATCATCATCTGAGGAACGGGGATATCCTATTGGTTCAGACACTTACAATTTTGCACAATATGGGAATCCGCGATATAACCCTCGCCTCTTCTTCTTTAAATGAATGTCACGATCCGATCCTTCCCTATCTGAAAGACGGGACGGTTACCAAGATCTTTTCCTCAGGCATCCGCAACCAGTTGGGCCGTGCCATTGCCCTCGGGGTTTTGGATACACCTGTCGTGATCCATTCACATGGCGGCCGTGTCCGTTGCATCCATACGGGCAAAATCCAGATCGACCTTGCTGTGATTCCTGCATCGGCTGCCGATTGTGAAGGAAATGCTACTGGCTCACATGGCAAATCAGCCTTTGGATCAATTGGATATGCGGTGATCGATGCCCGATATGCAAAACAGGTGATCGTTGTCACCGATAACCTTGTCGATTTTCCATGCATCCCGCTCAGTATCTCTCAAAATTTTATCGATCATGTTGTGCTGGTCGATTCGATAGGGGACGCTTCCAAAATTGCAACAGGTACGACACGTATTACCAAGTCACCAATGGACTTGCGGATTGCCAAACTGGCCGCGGATGTAATCGAACATTCAGGATTTTTCATACCAGGATTTGCCTTTCAGGTCGGAGCCGGTGGAGCATCGCTTGCCGTTGCCAAATTCATCCGCGAAAAGATGAAGACCAAAGGTCTGAAGGGAAGCTTTATGTTGGGTGGCATTACCTCCTATTGTGTCGATATGCTCAACGATGGACTTTTCGAAACCATCTTCGATGTGCAATCATTTGATGCAGTCGTAAGTAACTCTTTGCTGAACAACCGTCGCCACATCGAAATACCGGCAGCTCTATATGCCAATCCGTTCAATTGCGGATGTATTACCAATAAGATCGATGTTGTTGTTCTCGGGGCGCTCGAAATCGATGTTGACTTTAACGTTAACGTGATCACCGGTTCCGAGGGTTATATCCGTGGGGCATCGGGAGGCCATTCCGACACTGCATCGGGCGCAAAACTAACAGTAGTGGTTTGCCCGTCCTTCCGTGGCCGTATCCCGATCATCAAAAAACGCGTTCATACAATCGTAACACCCGGCGAGACGGTACATGTCCTTGTTACAGAACGCGGTATTTGCGTCAACCCAATGTTTCCCGATTTGGAGGCCAATCTGCGCAAGGCAGGCCTCAACATCAAAAACATTCGGGACCTTGAAATTGAGGTGGATACAATAACAGGCATTCCTGGGCCACTTGAATATACGGATAAAATTGTAGGTATCGTCGAATACCGCGATGGGACGATCATCGATGTGATCCACCAACTTAAGGAGAAGTGAGAGGGTGAGTTGGGGAGATAGTTAGGTGAAGTAACTAAGAGAAGTGTGATATAAGACTTTATTCAACTTTGTCCTTCTGCGCTAAATACTTAAATTACAATGATTTAATCAGTAAAGAAAATACTCAATCGAACCGCTCCAATCCATATTAGATGCCCGCGAAGAAAGGGCTGAACTCAAAAAGCAATATGCATTGAAGGGGCTTGCTTGCATTGGACTAAGTTTGAACATTCCGGGCTTCCCGAAAAGTAATCCTGTTACGAAAACCTTTTTCAATTTGGTTTTAAAAGAACTCAGGTACTTCTTAAAAGCTCATTTAATAAATATAAGTGAAAATGAGGCCGTTGAAGTATGTGACGCAGCGGGGGATTTTTATCTTGTCGCATGTTTAAAAGGAGACCTAAACTTAACGGCAATCAAGCAGGTTTGCGAGGAATTTGAGACAACCCATCCGTTAGGGCGTTTTATTGACGTGGATCTCAATGATCAGCACGGTGATACAGTTTCATCAGGAAAATCGAAGATTTGCTTTTTCTGCCTTGAAAGGCCTGCAATAGAATGTCGGCGCGAAAAACACCATGAAGCAGATGAGCTCAGGGCTTTTATGTTCCTGAAAATGGAGGTTTATTGTCATCAGCAACACGAGGAGTTCATCATCAAAAAACTCTCATCTCTTGCATTAAATGCCATACTTACAGAGATCTCACTCACACCAAAACCTGGACTTGTCGATAAATTCAGCAATGGGAGCCATTCGGATATGAACTATCAGGCATTTATCAGTTCAACCGCTGCCATCTCACAAGGGTTTAATGAATTGATTCGTAATGGATTAACGTTTAGAGATAATGACCTAACAAAAGCACTTCCTGTCATCAGAAAGATTGGTTTGGAGATGGAAAAGGCCATGTTTGAAGCGACGAATGGTGTCAACACCCAAAAAGGGGTTATTTTCCTGTTGGGTCTTTCGCTATTTGCCTATGGAAAGATATTTGGACAAAGTGACAAATTCGACACAGAATATTTTCGACTTGTTATAAAGGATATTTGTAAAAATTTGACATACAATGAGTTGATTAATAAGTCAAATTCTGTTAAAAGCCACGGGGAGGCCGTATTCCAAAAATACAATTTTGGCGGGGCAAGAAGTGAGGCAGAAAGTGGTTTTCGGACAGTTTTTGAATTTGGGTTACCTCAGATCAAGGATATTGAAAAGTTGAATGACGAAGCCCTGACAAAAAGCTTTCTGGCAATTGCATCCAGCAATATGGATACCAATATATTGTATAGATCAAATATTGAGGTGCTTTCACAGTTTCAAAGTCTTTGCAGGATTGCCCTCGAAGATTTTACAGCTGAAAACTACTCCAACGTGATTGATTATTGCAAAAAAGAAAATATTTCGCCCGGTGGTTCGGCCGATTTGCTGGCTGTGACTATTTTTGTATGGTCGGTGGAGAGGATTGGAGCATGGGGCGAATAGCTTGGGGCATGGATGACTCTAGAATGAAAAAATGAAGGAATGAAAGAATGAAGGAATTAAGGTTAGAGGAAATGAGTGATAGACTGGGAGCAAGATATAATTTTTCTGTATATTTCTGAATATCAAATCATATGGTATGTACATTCAAAGCCAATTGCCAGAATCCAGCAGCTAGCAGCACTGTCAAGCCAGTTGCAAGTCGCCTGCCGATTTTGATTCTGAAGTTCAATCACAGTTTCAGCACAATCAAGCCAGCCGCCAGCCGCTAGATGCTAGCAGCCATTTATAAATTGAACCAAAATTGATGAGTTATGACTTTTGAAGATACCGATTTCCGGCAGGAGACACTTGACCTCGAAAATCCTTTCGATGTTAAACTTGTGAAGGATTTTCTTGCCAGTCAGGGATTTGAATTCGACACATCGGAAGTGGAATGTACAATGATTGTCTATAACCTTAAAGGTGAAATCGTTGGAACCGGATCTCATTTGGGAAGGATATTGAAATATGTAGCTGTTGCCTCCAAATTCCGCGATACAACTGCTTTTGCGCTGATCGTCACCTACATGACCGAAAAGCTGCTGAAAATCTACAAACATACTTTTGTGTTTACACGTCCTGAAAATTCGGTGCGTTTTTGTGGGTTGGGTTACACCGAGATCGCCTCTGCCCCACCCCTTTATTGCGTATTGGAATTTGGATTTGAGTCGATCTCAACTTATCAGGATTACCTGAAGACGCTGAAAGTTCCGGCAAAAACTCGGGACATTGCAGCTATCGTAATGAATTGCAACCCATTTACAAACGGGCACAAATACCTGATCGAAAAGGCTGCATCAGAAAATGAAATTGTCTATCTTTTTGTTGTTGAAGAGGATCTTTCGGCATTCCCATTCCTTGTGCGATGGGAACTTATCCGCAAAGGGATTGCCAGTTTAAAAAATGTGGTGATGGTCCGTGGAGGAATGTATATCGTTTCAGGAACAATATTTCCTGCATATTTTCTTAAAAACGAAACCGTCAGCGATGTGATGCAAAAACAGGCTGAATTGGATGTCAGGATATTTGCCAATTACATTGTGCCCACTTTGGGAATCAAAAAACGATATGTGGGAACCGAATATTACTGTAAAACTACGGCAGCTTACAACTCTGCAATGAAAAGGATTTTACCCCCAATTGGTGTCGAAGTCGTTGAAGTGACAAGAATATCAACAGGAATCAGTCAAGACAAAACACCCGATTTTATCAGTGCGTCCAAAGTCCGTGAAGCGATAAAACTTGACAAATTGGAAGAGGTAATCGACTTTCTTCCCGATTCGACACGACATTTCCTCTTTTCGGAAGAATCGCTGCCGATCAGGATGAAGATCAGGGAAGGAAAGGGGAGGCACTGAAAGGGCTTCTGGCAACTAGCATCTGGCGGCTGGCAGTCCGTGCCAATAATTCAATTCCCGGGTTCTATTGATTGTCTGATTGTGGAATTCATATAAAATCGCAGTACAGTCAGGCCAGCCGCCAGTTGCCAGCCGCTAGCAGCCTTTGATAAACGATATTCACTCTAAAAAAAGTTCAATGCAACGCTATTTCCTCCAACTTTCGTACGACGGGACCAACTACCATGGTTGGCAGGTTCAGCCCAATGGGATTTCGGTACAAGAGACCCTTGAAAAGGCTTTATCGGTTGTAGCCCGTGAAAAGGTAGCGGTTACCGGTGCCGGACGAACAGATGCCGGTGTCCACGCATCGTTTTATGTAGCCCATTTCGATACTCAAAACCAGAACCTTGAGAACGATAAGATCATCTATAACCTCAACTGCCTATTGCCTTACGATATAGCAGTTCAAACAGTTTACAAAGTTCATTATGAGGCACATGCCCGCTTTGATGCCACTTCCCGGACTTACAAATATTATCTGATCAAAAAGAAAGATCCGTTTTTTAGGCAGTACGCTGCCAAGGCTACAGGAATCCCAGATTTGAAGATGATGAATGAAGCTGCCAGTAAATTATTTGAATATAAGGACTTTACAAGTTTCAGTAAATTGGGGACCGATGTAAAGACCAACTTTTGTAAAATTGACATTGCAGAATGGACAGATGAAGGGAACCGGTTGGTTTTCACGATCAGGGCCGACCGTTTCTTAAGGAATATGGTCAGGTCGATCGTTGGCACTTTACTGGATGTTGGTTTTGGAAAACTCACAATTGAAGGCTTTTGCAAAGTGATCGAAGCCAAAGACCGTTGTGCCGCTGGTGCAAGTGTTGAAGCAAAAGGGCTTTTCCTTGTGGACATTGGGTATCCGGAAGAGATTGGAAAAGGATTGATTCGGTAAGTTAAATTACAGCATTTCACCAACAAATATTAATTTTTACGAAATAACCCAAAATACATATTATCCAAATTACCAATGAAAACTCCACTTTCCCTTTTACTCATTTGTTGTTTCTCTATGGCCACAATGGCCATAAAGCCCTTTCCATCAGATCCGAAAGCGACACCAGAAGCGGTAAAATTGATCCGCAATATGATGGCATCGCAACACAAAGGGCTGATGTTCGGACATCAGGATGCGATGGCGTATGGGACCAAATGGTATTCGGAAGAGGGGCGTTCGGACGTGAAGGATGTTTGTGGCGATTATCCTGCCATCTGTGGCTGGGAATTGGGGCATCTTGAACTTGGGACTGTTTATAGCCTCGATTCTGTCTATTTCGACAGGATCATTAGCGGGATCAAAAAGGTTGATGCAATGGGCGGGGTGAATACAATAAGCTGGCATTTTACAAATCCGCTGACCGGTGGAACGGCATGGGACGTAAAATCCAATAAAACAGTAGCATCCATACTTCCAGGTGGCGAAAAGCATGAGCTTTACAAACAATATCTCGACAAGATTGCCGTTTTTATGCTCAGCCTTAAAACCGACAAGGGGAAATTCATTCCGGTGATCTTCCGCCCATTTCACGAACATACCGGGAGCTGGTTCTGGTGGGGCAAAAACCTTTGCACAATAGACGATTACAAAGCCCTATGGCGTTTTACAGTTAACTATCTGCGTGATACAAAAAATATCCACCACCTGTTGTATGCTTATTCTACCGACCGCTTCACGACTGAGGCCGAATACCTCGAACGTTTTCCTGGCAATGATTTGATAGATCAGGTCTCCTTCGATTTATACGACAGAGGTGCAGACTATCCTGCGACACTGGCAAATTGTGCAAAATTGGTATCAAAGATTGCTGCCGATAAAGGGAAGATCGGAGCGGTATCCGAGGCTGGCGGCCCTATCGCAAAAAACACGGAGTGGTGGACAAAGGTACTGCTCGAAACTTTGCGCCCTTACCACCTGGCTTATGTGCTGGTCTGGCGGAATACCTATAATCCAAAACGGATAATGGCGTTTGGCCCTTACAAGGATTGTCCGAGCGAGCAGGATTTTATCCGGTTTTACAATGACCCGAAAACTTTGTTTATGAAAGATGTGAAAAAGATATTTAAGAAATAGGGAAAATATCAATTTGTCAGAATGGAAAATCAATCAATCAAATCTTTGGTAATATATTAAATATCAATCTATTAAATCTAAATAAATAGTCAAAATAAAAATCCCCCTTTGATCCCCCTTTTTCGTAAGGGGGATAACCTTCAAAATTTGTTCTCTCTTCAAAAATGAGTTCTGTCTTTGTTTAAACACTTACTTCTAAATTCTAAATTATCATTAAAGGGAGTTCCTGACATCCAACAATTCCCGGTACGCTTTCAGGTATTTATTCAACCTGACACGATCTCTTTCGGTGATAAAAGTCAGGCGGGTTACATCCATATTGTCCTGTAAATCATTTAATTTGACGTTGATGGCTGTTTTATTCTGTTTCACCCTGGCAATGAAATGATCATAATCTTCTTCCGACTCTTTGGTCACACATTTCAACACATCGATGATCTCTTTGGAAAATCCTTCAGCTTCGAGTTGCTCAAAAGTCCAATCGGTATCCTCGACAAGGTCGTGGAGTACGCCACAGATTTTCTCAATTTCGGTATTGCCCCGTCCCATTACCCTGATCAAATGGAGGATATAGGGAGCTCCGGCCTTCTCCTTCTGATGCCGGTGCGCATTGACAGCTATTCCGATTGCCTTTTCTAAAGTTCCCATTTTGCAGGTTTTTTTGTCTCGCTAAGTTCGCAAAGTAACGCAAAGTCTTGTTTAATAGATTATTTGCGGGCTTAGTGGGCTTTGCGCGAAATAGTTGTTTCGCTTTATGTCTCGCCAAGATCGCAATGTTACGCAAAGTCTTGTTTATTATATCCTTTGCGTTCTCCGCGAACTTTGCGCGAAATATTTGTTTTGTTTTATGTCTCGCCAAGATCGCAATGTTACGCAAAGTCTTGTTTATTATATCCTTTGCGTTCTCTGCGAACTTTGCGTGAAATAGTTGTTTTGTTTTATGTCTCGCAAAGTTCGCAAAGTTACGCAAAGTCTTGTTTATTAGATTCTTTGCGGTCTTAGCGGACTTTGCGCGAAATATTTGTTTTGTTTTATGTCCCGCAAAGTTCGCAAGGTTACGCAAAGTCTTTTTTATTAGGTCCTTTGCGTTCATTGCGGGCTTCGCGCGAAATATATTGCTTCTTACTACTTCTCGTGTTCGGTCCGTTCGATGATCTCGTTCTGTAAATCCTCCCCAAGGTCATTAAAATAATCGCTGTAACCGGCAACCCTCACAATCAGGTCGCGGTAGTTTTCGGGGTGCTTTTGGGCATCGCGAAGGGTTTGTGCATCAACGACATTGAACTGGATGTGGTGGCCATCCATGCGGAAATAGCTGCGCACCAGGCTCGAAACTTTCTGGATTGCAGCATCGTCGCTAAAAAACGAAGGGCTGAATTTCTGGTTCAGGAGTGTACCCCCTGTTTTCAGGTGGTCGATTTTTGCTGCCGATTTGATCACAGACGTTGGTCCCTGATGGTCGGCACCCTGAACAGGGGATATACCCTCTGAAACCGGCATCCCGGCTCTCCTGCCATCGGGACCGGCGTGCATTACACTCCCAAAGTAAACATGACAGGTGGTCGGCAAAAGATTGATCCGGTAATCAGCACCCCGAGGGCTCTTGTGGCCATTGACAGCACTATGGTAAATGTTGAAAACATCGCGCAACTGCTGGTCTGCTGCTTCGTCATCGTTTCCATATTTTGGGGTCTTGTAAATCAACTGATAATGCAATTGTGGATGGTTGACAAAGTCAGTCGTCAAGGCTTCCATCAATTCATTGCAGGTAATGTCCTTATCTTCAAATACATGTTTGCGAATAGCCGTAAGCGAATCGGTCATGGTCCCCATTCCTACACCCTGGATATAATTTGTATTGTAACGCGCCCC
>CAIYPA010000422.1 GCA_903927965.1 uncultured Bacteroidia bacterium
CGGCAATACTGGCAGGTCGGGTTTCAGATTTGTCCGATTTTTTTGCAGGTTTTTTAATGGAGGCGGCAACCTTTGGCTTTCCGGTTTTCTTTGCTTTTAAATTTGAAGGATTACTGCCAGCCGGTATTTCTTTGGCTGATCGCTTACCTGAACTCTTCTCCAGCAAGGTAATATCAGCTTTAGGTTTTGTAAGATTTGCCTCTTGTGGATCTGTTTTTTGCTGAACCGGACTGCTGATGGGAAGAACAATTGCAGAGTGATTGTTTCCGATGATTTCCCTTTTCCGGTTTTTGTTGTCAAAAATACCAGTTTCGGCAAATCGGGTAAGATAAGGCGATTTCAGCGTTTCATTGGTATGCAGTACTTTCTCACTCTGAATTGACCGATGTAAGTTCCCATCACGACTGCCAACAACCTTGTGTGCAGCAGCTGTCTGAACTGGTACCTGTCGGATAACTGTCTTATGTACTGCAACTTCCATTTTAATTATCAATCAGTTTAAGAAAATAACAAAGCATTTCGCTTCAATTTGTTTTAATTGATTGAGACCCAGGCGGACTTTGCGTGATATCACGAGGAATAGCACACAAAGTCGCAGAGGTCCCAAAATCAAAGTATTGGTAATTACATCGTCTGTATTGGATTTTTTACAAACGATGTGATACCCTTCCCCTTTATTACTTCATAATTGTAATGTACCTGCTCACCGAATTATACCTGATATACCCATACCCATTTGTAGTTCTTGAATAGGCAACAACATTGATCGAATGCGCACAGGTTCTGACCGGTACCCATAATGGTGTATTCTGGCCAATTACTCCGGCCCAATCACCTTTTGCAAGTGTATAAGTGTCAGTAGCAAGTGTTGCAGATTCTGCTGAACCCCAGACTGCATAAACTGAGTAGCTGTAAACATTGTTTTCAGGATCATTTGCATCAAAATTAACAACTAATCCATCGGCAGGTCCGGTCATCTTCACAATGTCGCAGGCATTAACAGCCGCAGTACCGTGCATAATTGAGTTTATTTTTACAATTGGAACTGTATTGTCAATGTTTAAAGTAAGGACCTGTATTGGCGTAGCAATTGGTGCTTTGGCAGCATTATAGAACTCAACCTTGAACTGGTGGATTCCTTGTGTCAATTGCCCAGAGTCAAACTGGAAAAGCAGATCGTGAATTGAATAATCAAAAGCAACATCCTGCAACGGATAGAAGTTAGTTGCATCTGCACCAAATGATTGCAAAACATAGTCACCGATTGCCGGGTTCCATTTATAATTTGTCCAGGCAGTGATGAAGTCGGTAAAGGCACCTCCAATTCCAGTGGCATGTTTTACTTTAATGTACCTTGCACCACCCGTTGTTATCAGACTATATAAATTGGGTTGGTTACCGATAATATTTAATAGCCCACCAAATGCGGCGTTCTGAACCTGAACCATATAGCCCACATCAGTTGTTGCTTTTCCGCTTATGCTATTGATTTTGGTAGTTGGGATTAATCCGACACAACCAATTACAGGACCCATTAAAGCAGGACTAATTACAGGCCGTCTTGAGAAATAAAGTGTGTGAAGCGATGCAAAATTTGTCCAGAAACTAGCTGGACTATCCAGGTCCTGAGGGGGGTTGGTTGAATGCACTTTTAACCCGAATCGGGTAAACGGGGGTAATAAACCTGCCGCAAGTGACACATTCAGATCGGTTAATTTAAACCGGAACTTCCATATACGATGAGGTATCGCTCCGTCGGGAGAAGCTTCAAAAGCTGTTTTAAAAAGGGTTTGGTCCGTATAAAGTCCGGTCCAGTTACTTGGAGCTAAGTAGAACTGTCTTCCTATCTTATCAGGGGAAGAGGGCCATTGGGCGTAATTTACATCGACATTTGGCGTAATGTTCCCATCGCGGTTGCAATCGAAGGTGAACCAGAAAAAGTCGCCGACACCACTATCATTTCCGGTATCGTTAACCATATCTATTGCAGCATAAAGATAGAGTGCATCATTTTTGGTATAGACAAATCCGCCGGGAATGGGCATTTTACCGGCACCTGCCCAAACGGGATCGCCTAAATTTGCAGACAGATCAATGGACAAATCTGCCCAGGAAGAAAGTGTAATCATAGTTATTCTGTTATTAAAATTTCGCCTACTCTGTTCGGTTTTCGGCATCTCCGTAATAATATTTAAATTCAATTTTTAAAATCAGCTTTTTTCGGCTAACCGAAACAACTTAAAATGATCCTGATTAGTTAAACCGTCCTTCCCTCCTTTAGGAATTCCCTTCTGATGGCCTCTTCAAGATCATCGAGCATTATTTTATTGTCGTTGCGGCTGAGGGCTTTAAGAGAAACATAGCGAACTACATTCATGATCGTGCCCCCTGAAATTTCGTGCTTTTCGGCGATTTTCTCCAGATCGATCCGTTTCTCCAAAACCGACTTTGGCGAAAATGCATTCTTCCAGATACTCAAACGCTCAGCAGGTTTGGGCATCGGGAAATGGATCACAGACTGAAATCTCCTCAAAAAAGCAGCATCGATGTTATTTTTAAAGTTGGAAGCCAGGATCACGACTCCGTTGAAATCCTCAATCCGCTGCAGCAAATAACTGATTTCCTGATTGGCATACCGGTCATGTGAATCTTCCACATTGGTGCGTTTCCCAAACAGAGCATCGGCCTCATCAAAAAAGAGGATCCAATTTTTGTTATCCGCCATATCGAAAATCCGGGAAAGATTTTTCTCGGTCTCACCAATGTATTTCGAAACAATCATACTCAGGTCTATTTTGTAAACATCACATTCACAGTGTTTACCAAGGAGACAGGCTGAAAAGGTTTTCCCGGTTCCCGGTGAGCCATAAAATAAACTTGTATGACCTGGCTTTAGCTTCTGGTCCATTCCCCAATCTTTGAGTAAGACGTTTCCATGAAGGATCCAATGTTTAATTTCTTCCAGCTGATCCATCGTTTTGGAAGGAAGGATCAGGTGATCCCACGTAAGTTCCGTTTCGATCAAACGTGCTGGAAAATCACCATTAAAATTGGGTTTCCTTTCAACTCCGGTGATAAACCAATTCAGGTATTCCCTCGAAATGGTCAGGGCACCGCTCAACATTGGCTCTGTGGATGCTACGGTTGAGAGTGCCAGGATACCCTGTTTCGCGAAGAGGTGATCTCCTTCAAAAATGCGGCTGATTTCAAAACGGGGCAAAAGCTGATCGCCTGCTATGATAAAAACAGCCGTTTCCCCTGTCGGGATAAACCCCGAATGATTAACCCCTTTCAATCCCCCAAATTCTGTAAATCCGCGTCCGGTTGATTCATTCTGGACCCACAAAACGTCCAGCAATTGTGGCCTGAGATGGGGAATCAGCGACAAAAGCAAAATAATCCGTTCCGAATAGCTCAACTGATTGTCTTTGACGAATTTGCCATAATAGGAGCTACTTTCCGACAAATCGGGTGGGGGAACCTGAACCTGCTCATCTGCAACACCATTCTTTCCAAAATAGTAAGTTAAACGACTATTCATTACCTCCGAGAACCATTCCAGTTCAAGTTCAAGATCATGGGCGTTATCTGTTAAAATATTTGCCATTCGGTATAGATTGGTTTATTCATCCATGGGAGTTTGATAATATTAAAACTCCATGGCAATTGATTCAACAAAAGGTCAAATGCGGAAGGTTCAACCAGTAGTTTCCAACCCATTTCTGACCTGTTTAAAAGGGCATTCCGCTGAATAAATGTCTGCCGTAATCCATCAACAGATGTATTCTTTAGTACCGACCAGTGGCCGATTACCGACTGTACCAAGGATATGGACTCTTCTTTATCAAGGGAAGTGATCAATCCGTCAGATACCAATAACGATTCTTCAGGGTCTAAGCCGATTAACACTTTGATAAAACCCAGCTCAAATTCGTATATTTCATCATTACCTGTAGCCATAAAGTGGAGCAAAGCTGCAGCTTTCGACAAATTGTGAAATGGGATATTTTTCTCACCTTCAGTCAGGATGCCAGTTTTTACGAATAGTCTTTGTAAAAATGGATGAAAAATGACAAGGCCCGCATATTTTACCCAAATCTTTGTGGTTTGCTGAAGTTTGTTTCCAGATCTTCGTGAGTCCAAACTGGTCGCAAGAAGAAGGCTTGAAATGTCCGCATTTGAAAATTCAATTCCTTGCAAAGAATTGGCAGATAAATCATTTATATTCCTTTCCGGGTTGTTAATAGGCTGATGGATCTGTCTGGAAAACACTTGTTCGGAAGGCGATTCTTTAGAAAATTCCCGATCAGAAAGTTCCTGCTTGGAAGTCACATGTTCAGAAGGTACATGTTCAGAAGGTACGCCCTTATTGGGTATATGATCAGAAGGAGCAGCATTATAGAATCCCTGCTCGGGTTGTACCTGCCCAGAAGACACAAGCTCAAAATTTTCTTTTGATAAATTAGTCTCCTGATTAACCTTAACCTGAGCTGTGGATTGAACTTCACTATTTTCCTCCCAATCCGAAGGGCGTTTTTTATCCCCTTCCAGAACAAAGTTATTAAAGGGTGCAGGCACTTCCACGGGGAATAATTTGGAGTATTCCGGAAGAGTTGCAATAAACTTTTGTAAATCAATTACTTTATCTTCTGGAAGAACACCTAATGCTTCAGATATCAATCCGGTAACCGTAGGGCGGCCTCCGATATGTAATGACATTGAAACGAGGGTGGCGGCGATTGAAAGCCGCGAATGTTGACCTATAGTGGATCCATCAGATTCAAATAATCCCCTAAAAAAGTTTTTCAGATCGTAATGTTTTGAAAATGTGCCAATTATCAAAAGTCGTTCGATAAATTCTAAAAGCCTGTCTGGTGAAAACAAATGAAAAAGCCTGAAAAACACCGCTTCACCCGGTTTGTTATTGGTAAGATATTCAATTAATTGATCCATTTGATCATGAATAGTGACCTTCAATTCCTCCAATGATTCATTTACCGACAATTGGGAAGCCTGCCATGGAAGGTCGCCATGGTTTAAATAATGGATCAGGATCTCAAACCTGTGAAGCTGATCTGATACAATGGAATTTACAGTAAGAAATTCCGCTATCTGGGAATCAAGACCTTTATTCACAACATTTTGGAGCTGAATTGTCAATTGTTCATACAAAGCTTGCGGAAGGTTTTCCCATAATTCAGCATCATTGTTTACCTTCAATTTAAGTTCAAGTCTCGGTATTCTGATAATCTGATCTTTATCAGACAATTCATCGAATGTGCGGTTGAAAACAGGTTCCAGGGTATCTCCCAGGCGTTCACGAATCTGCTTACGAATGGAAAAGGCATCGTTGGCAGTGGCCACCGAGACCAGCCACTGCTGTTTGCGAATACGGTGCGTGGTAGTTACCATTTTTCAAATAAGCATAAATAGGATTTTATACCTTAGAAATCGCATCAATGATAAATTTAACAGATGAATTCGTCGTTTTCTCTGCCAAAGCTCCAATAGATTTCCTTGTTTTGCTAAGAACAGCCGTTTCTTTAATGGCTCCAAGGCTGGAGTTGACCTCCATCATGAAATTAAATGCATCACTCCCCACAACAACTTCTGCACCACTGTTGGCAATTTGTTCGGTTGCCTTGCCAATCGAATCTGAAAGATCTTCCTGTAATTTGGCGGCCATATCGTTATATCGACTTTTCTCGGCATTATCAGTCGCTTCGTTTGCCTGAGCTGTATATATTTCAATTAAATCCCGTCTTGACTTTAAACCAGCTGCTGTCTTATTTAACCCTGCGTCTTTAATCTCAGATAACGAACCTGTTGGTGTAGTCGTCGTTGCCTTCTTGACCAGTGCATCGCTCATGGTGCCAAATGATTGTTTAATAGTATTGAAGTAGTCACTCTGCTGGGCATTGAATTTTGCATTCCATGTACCGTCAAGGGCGGTGCGGATTCCATCCGTCTTAACATTGATAAGACCGTCCAAATCCTTTAACTTGAAATCGTCAATATGGTTCTTTATTTTGATATCAATTGGAGGTATAATATTAAGTCCCTGACCTATAATAAAATCGTTGCGGAATGGATTGATAACGACTTCAGGTTCGAGCAAGTCGTTCTTTTCGGCATCTGTTTCCTGGTAAGGCAGCATAAAATCGGCGATTATTTTACTGTTTTCATCATAAACAAGGACAAAAGTTCCACCACGCATCACGCCGGCTGCATGTTCAAGACCCGGATGTTCAGCGATGTAATTGTTGAAAAGCAACTTGTTTTGCTTCTTTTCGGTTTCGCCCTTGATCAAAATATCAAGGTGATTGAGCATGTCGATATGTCGGTTGCTGATGAGTGTATCAAATGGCGTGTTGAATTCCGTTTTTGACGCAAGGGTCAGTTGTCCCTTAAATTTACCCGATTGTTCCATGGTTGTTGTCAAGTGCTTTCTCCAGGAATCACTCTCAGTGTTTTGTGCCGTGTATTGCTGGTATGAGCCGCTCAATTTGGCGCTTGCTAGGTTAATTGAGGTCATCAATTCAGAGTCTCGGCTGTTTGCAACCTCTTCGAATGTCCCTTTATCCACAGTATCCAACAGGTCGATATTGGTGTGGACCCTCGTTTTTAATCCGCCACTGAATTTCTTGACTTCTTCCAATTGGTTAAGGACGTCCTGCCGCATCATGTTGTGCAATTTGTGAAGGTCGGTAAACACAAATCCCGGCTTGATCACAATTTTCCGTTTGTCCTCGCCCAGCATTACCGAACGCAGATTAATCGGTAGGTTCTTTGTACTTATTTCATTTTCAAGGTAGGCATGCACTCTCGCGATATCCAATCCAAGATGACCTTCAACCCGGAAGAAATCGAATCTGCCAATCTGGTATTGTGTCGGATCGGCTGCAGCACCTTTTGCTCCATAATTTACGGCATTGTAAGAATAAATAGAAGCATCTTTCCGTTTTTGGTGGAGTTTGAAATTCCAGCTTTCATTGATCATTGGCAATTTCTTGTCTATCTGATAGAAATAGGGAATTGCCCTCACTTCAAGACTCGATTCTTCCGAACTGCTTGGTGTAATGCGAATGACAAACTGATCATTCAGGACCGGAGCCTGAAAAGTTGCGATCAACGTATTCAGTTTTTGCACCAGAAATTTTGCGTGTTCCTTTTGTTCAATGGTATGACTGACCAAATGTGAAGGATAGAGTCCAGTCCGGTCAGCGTCGTTTTCAGGGTCACCAGTTAAACTGCCCAAAATGAGATGCTTGGGGAAAGCATCTTTATCAGGACTGCACCAACTTGTATCGTTGAAAAGCAATTCATGAAACTCATTGTAAGTATCAGTGATGTCACGAAGAAAATCATAATAATACTGGATGCCTGTTTCATTTTTTGTGTAGTAGGTATTCCAATTATCTAGGGTTGATTGCCATGACTTGAACGGGTCTCCCGTTATTAAACCGGAAAGGAAAAAGGAACAGTTCGGATAAATATTTGTAAGCTGGTTAACCAGACATTTGTAAATTGTGTTACAGGTACTTCTATATTCCAGAACAAGTTGGGCATGGGTTTTTATGGTGTCATTGATCTTCGGTCGATCAGCAACCAGTTCCTCAAGAGCAGCATAGGCGACTTTTGGAGTAGGGATATTAGGTTTGAGCATACCTAAATATTCACGGCCAAGCAGTAGAACCCGGGTGTTGTTGGTCATTTTTTGTCCAACATTATTGCAATCGGTACCTGCACAAAGATCAGGGTCAAAGACAAAACTTTCCATATAGAGCAACGCAACCATCGATTCCATTTTCCACCCGGTGTTTTCAATTAACTGGTTTAACGGAAATGCCCGCTTGTCATTTACTCCAACGGGTATTAATTCATATAAAGGAATCATTTTGTCCTTAATGTAAAACTGAGGGTACACCGGATTTTTTTCATCATAAACCTTGTAACTATCATAAGCCATGTCGCTGCCAAAATACAGCAGATCGCCATCGGTAGTAACTCCCATTCCTTTGGTCAACAGCACTTGTTTTTCCTGTGCCGTTACCTGCAATCCACAAACCAAACCGACCCCAAGCAATTGGGTACGCGAGAGCCGTGTCTGATCTTCAAAGTAGCTGGCTACACTATTGAGCTGCGAAGCGGTAAGCACCTGATCTTTTTCAAAAATGCTATATCCGGTCGAAATCTCGTCAAGGGATTTTAGTGTCTGTGTCATAATATTGTATATTAGCGAGTTATACTAAAGATTTTAATTTTTAAATCGAACCGATTGATGTTTGTCCAAGGATGAACTTGTTTTCACTTTTATCACATTCTACCAATGGCTGCGAAGGATAACAATTCTTGACAGCAAAGAGGGCTTTGATAAAGCTTTTTAACTTGATTTGCCTGTCAGATCGCTCTTTCCCGCTTTTCAGGTAAATCCAGTCGCGGTAAGCATATTCAAGCATGGCCATGTCCACCTTGCTGATCCAGCATATCTTGGGTAGAATATGTGCCGGTGTTTCCTCCCTGATCACCTCTTCTGCAAAACGTCGGAATTGCATATTGGTAAAACGTCCATTTTCTGCAGGCAGAATAATATGGAGCCTATAGGAATAGGGATCGCTATCGGCACACGTGGTTTGCGTTGCAGCGGTACAGATGGGAAGAAAGGGATCATCCGTTTCTTCAGGGAGAAGCAAGAGGTTTTCAATTAAGAACATCCCTTCATCGCTAAACCTTACCCTTAAATAGTTTACCAGTTCGTCAATAGCCTTGTTCATTAATTCCTCGGAAGCGAAGTATTCAATCCGCCTGGCAATTACTTCGTTGGATGCATCAATGATGTTGAAATAAAACCTGTTGTCTGTTGTTTTCTTCCGTTGATATCCTGCTTCCTGCATTCCAAGGTTAAGGGCTTTTCTCATTTCATCCAGTGCCTTCCCTTCGTTCAGGTAGTTGGTACTGCTGCTTAAAATAATTTTATTCGTAATATTGTGGCGTATCCTAAACCTGAATTCATTTCCAGGTGTTTTGTCAACCTGGGCGTAAATCGCAAAATTATAATCACTTAGATTTCTTCGCTGATGATTTGGCATTCCAAGCAATTTTGCAAGTCGTCGCTCAAGTCCCGAAACATTGTTGCTGTCCCATAAATCGGTGACTTCATTCAGACAGTAATTGTAGGCTAGCGAACGTTCACTTGAAATGATGGGGTAGTTGGCCAGAAAATCGCACTTATACCCGGCAATACTTTCGGCACCCGCCCCAAAAGCCGAATGGACAATATTTGCAAAATCGTTGAAACGTTCTGCAAAACGGGCAATCAGATGATCGAGAAATCGGTTCCTCCTTTCACCATGGAGCAATTGATTTTCTGTTTTCTCCCCAAGCATTGCCCCAATATCATCACCTGAAGGTTTGTAGATCCTCTCATACTCCTTGAATGATTTTACAACCTGGTAATAGTAAGTCCTTTGAACAGCAGGATCTGTAGAGAACAGTTCCTTTATCTGGGTCAACTGCGAAAAATAGTCGGCCATAATCTGATCATAGAACAGCAGATAACCTTTTAATTGGTAGGCCAAAGCTCTTCGTTTTGAAGTTGAGGAACTCTCCACACCGATATCGCTTAACCCGTAAACAGCAGGAAAATCGTTTTGGAATGAATAGTAATTGCCGGGGTTCCTGAATTTTCCAAGTGGTATTTCCAGATCGTTCAACTCATCAGTAACTGGTCCCGAAAGCGATCTGGCATTCAAATCTGATAAAAAAGCACGTACCTTTTCGGCATTGCCAAAAACCTCCATGTTCCTCTTGAAAAATCTCAGATTAAAGTAACTGTCGTTCAAGAAATCAATGTTCAACATCGGTTTCTTCCCGGATGCAACAGCAACCACCCATTTGTTTTCGAGAGGGACAGCCATAAGATCCGGGTATTCGTTTACCGGCATGATCAGTATTTCCCTGACAGCCTGAACTCCCTTTATATCCATGATCAGGCTGATAATATCCGAAAGGCGGATCGAGGTCCTTAGTTCTGCATTCAACAATTCATCCTCTTCAATAAAGCCACTTTGGAGAGCCGGGCCATCAAAGATTTCATCAGCCGAATAAAATGATCCATCCTTCTTTTTTCTCCCCAGCATTTCAGATAGTGAATAGAAATGGATCGAAGGACAAAGGTAGTTTTGAACCTGAAAGAAGATTTCTGCCTTTATTGCTGATACATTGGCAGATGGATCCAATTCAATATCCGCGCACAGGTTAAAGTTTTGATTTTTTACTTCACGATAATCTACAAAGTCTTCACAAAGATTCCGATTGGCCTGTAACCTTTCAAGTACTTTTTCATGAAGGATTTTCTTTTGCTCGATGGTGGTTATATCCTCTTCATATTCAATGGTAACATCGTATAAACCCGCTACATTTATTTCCTCAATGCCATCAAGTCCAGGATTTTTCTGTAATATTTCCCCCAAAACAGTATCCGCGTACAACGTTTTCTGATGTTGGGCGATCCATGCATTCTTGATCCCGTTAAGGTCGATCAGGATCTTTCTGTAATCCAGCTGTGTAAGCGGACGATTGGGAAATATCTGTCTGGCAGTAAAAAACTGTTTTGCCATATTGGCCTTGTTGTCGGTTTCGCTGGACAATAGGTCCTTTACAGGATAGGATGCGCGATAACCAAGATCAGTTAAGGCATAACTAATTAATTCAATGATCGTTATGCCAGGGTCGTGTACATTGTAATCAGTCCAAATCCGGTTCGAAAGCTTCTGTGCATGACTCAAGCCAATCGCATAGAGCTGTTTTTGGTCGAGTTCCAACTCTCGGGTTCTTTTTTTCGGTATGATCATTTCGGAAAGCATAGCCCGGTTTTTGTTTATACTTCGTGAATAATGTGATTGTTATTGGAAACGAGAATTGTATCGGGCGTTTCCGGTTGTATTTCGTTCTGGTCGCCAGACCTTCCAGTTAATTCCGATATGGAATACATGAAAAAATCTTCCACATAATCCACATATTCAATATCTTCCACGAAATCAAGCATGACTGATTTGTAGATTTTGCCACCAAAAGAGATATCGCGGGTAGCTGTGTAAGCCCAGGGGGAAAGAAACTGTTTCAGTTGAACGTTCAACTTCTGGCTATAAAAGTTGAATTCAAATCCTGTGCGGAATTTGACCCTGAATTCGACCATTACTTTCTGGTAATTTGGGTTTTTAACCTTGACGTTCACCTGCATTCCCGAATGTTCGTTTACAAGGGTGGTAATCCTGCTGATTGTATTGCTATCCACTTTTGGGGCAAGCAGGTCAACTGCATTCCGGTTTTTAAGGTCAGGAATGACCACGACCACAACGTTTCCGGGAGCCAACCAACAATATTTATTGGTTGAAGGGATAAATTTAGCATGTGGTATACACTTGACTTTATGTACATTGTGGAATTCCTGAAGGATTATCCGCTCATAATCCCAGACCGTGATACACCTGTTCTTGTGACGCAATCTTTCAGAACCCCGGGTATATAAGCTTTCGTCCGATTCAGTTTGTTGTCCTCCGAAAGAGGAATAGGGTTGAGTCACAGTTTTAACAGCGGTGTTGCCGTTTTTGAGCTTAGCTATTTTATTTTTTTCAAGTGGTGACGCGAGGTGATCCGGATCATTGCCCGAGTCAATAAACTTCACTTCCAATGCATTTGCATTTACAGAAACAAACTGACACACAGCATGGATGTTTCGCTGGATACCAGCCTTAATCCAAATCCGGTTGGATGGCATCAGGGTATTGTCGGTAGTTGCTTCACGGGGAATGACAAATTGAATGACCCCACTTTGGAGCAACCGGTTGGTCGTATCGAGCACCACTTCACTTAAAGAGAGCGATTTCCAATAATTGTCACACAATACCGACCAGTCTATATCAACCTGTTCAAGATCAGGATCTTCGCTCCCTTCTGCTACCTGAAATAAAATACTTACACTGTCACCAGCTTTCAGATTGCTCAATCCGATCAGCAACTCGCCTTCATTCTTGTATTCGGGAAGCAATGAAACCGATTTGTCGGCCAAAAAATCGAATAAATTCCGTTGATAGCTATGCTCCTGAATCTGACCAAAATAGGCAACATGGAAAAACTGTATTTCATTATTGGCGAAATCATCCAGCGAATTGGTAAAAATGGACACCTCATCAGAAAAGGCTTTATACGAAAGGGATATACCTTGAATTACAGGAACATATGGCTCATTCAATGCTACATATGGAGGTTTGTCATCGGTTTTTTTTGCGAAATTGACAATATTTTCGACCGATTTCTTTGTGTATTCTGGTTGATAAAAACTACTGTTCAATGTAAAGCTGATAAAGCTTTTTTGTGAGGCAGGAACGAATGGATCCATCATAAGGACCGGCCGATGAACTTTGTGTTGATGAAGCAATCGCTTCGACCAGTTTGTTTTTGCCTGCTTAAGGCTTGTGGCTTTTTCTGCCTCGGATTTTATCACTACGGCTGGCACGTGACCGGGTGTAAACTTGAATATCCGGGTCGTAGCTGCATTGGGGTTATTAAACAACGGAACACTGTGTTCAGAATAGGAATGGTGATTCCCGAACGAAAATGCAACAGCAGAGCTGAATGAATCGTTGGTGATCGCAGGTCCATACCCGCTATAATGGGTGGCGAAATTGGAAGGTGGATTTTTCCAGCTTACATTCATTGTCAATTCTGAAAGTTTCTTTTCAAGTGCCTCGTTGTATCCAACCAGAAAGCAGGAACCAACATTGGGCAATTGCCCAAAAGGTGCAAAAGGCTTTTTGGGATCCAATACCCCGTTGTCGTTTTCAATTGTAACTGAACTGATGCCGGTCACATCGACCGAAACTTGTGCTTTTTTGATCTTAATACCTTCAAAATCAGTATATCCTAAATTTGCATTCGGATTGTTTGTCTTTAACAATACCTGTAAAACAGGTGAATTTGTGGTGTAATTGTAACCATGCAGCAAATTGTTGTAATCAATAACCCCCTTTTCGGTAGCAGGAATTGTAAAACTAAAGCTTAGTATCTCTTTGCTTAAGGTAGGTGAAATTTCATAAGGGCCAAGCCAGTTTTTTTCTCCGGTTACAAAAACTTCAAAGGCATTTTTCAGGTTGGAATCGTTGATCGCAGGCGAAGTTATACCCTCTAAAGTTAATGTAACGATTACCTTCCGCTCCCCCTCTTTTAGCCGCAAAACAGGAGAAGCAATAGAAAATCCTATTTCGATAGGTGGAAGGTTTTGCTTTCCAAAAGCTTCCCATTTTTGCTCATCTCCTTCCAGTTTTCCACCCATACCATCAGCCGAATTGGCTTCAGGGGCATATCTGATGGTTCCCCGTCCTGTTCTGTCGTAATATATGGAACGTAAAGATTCAATTTTTGAAGAATTGATGACAGTTTCTCCGGTAGGGGCATAGATTAACTCCACACCAGTTTTGTCTTTACCGGCAGTGATAAGATCGGCAGGTGTGATACTGATTGGCAGTGTATTTTTCTTCAATTCGATCAGTACATGGGCTTTGTCGGCAATTGCCAGCTTAGGAGTAAAACGAAGGACATCCCTGAAATAGAAATCAAGGTGGCGACCCGTGAAACGATTGATCGTTTTCTGTGGAGCTTCTATGTAGAGTTTCAAAAAACTCAAATAAGCTGCCAAATGAGGAGGTACAGTCCCATTTTGATTATTAAGCAATTCCTTAATCGCAGCAAGATCCTTGGGGAAAAATTTTACCCAATTACCGCTTATAACTTCAGGATCATCCTTGTAAAAATTTACAAATTCGGCAAAGTTTTTTGTGAAGAGCAACAGTTCCTCATCGGTTCGCTCATCAACATCAGCAAAGTGAATTCCCAACTCCTCGGGCATCCGCTCATTTTGCGATTGTCCGGGCTGAAATATCAGGTTTTGGATTATATCTTTTTCTGCCATGCGGAGAGTTGCTATCTGTTGTTAAAATCGACGGTTTTGCGAAGTTCGTTGCTGTCAAAAGCGTAAAACGGATACACCAGGTTATAGCGCGAATTGGTTGAACGTACCTCATATTCAAGGATAATGCTGATTGTTCCCTCAAGCTCAGCTGAAGTATCCACCTGAATGGTCAATGGAATAATTCGGGGTTCGTAAATCAGGATGGCCATTTTTATCCGATCGTTCAATACGGTTTTTGCAGTTGTTCCCATAGGCTCGAAAAGCATCTCGTGCATATCGAGGCCGTATTTGGGATTCATAAACCGTTCGCCCGCCACCGTACCTAAAAGAATCCGGAGACTGGCCTGTATGTCTTCCTCGTCGGAGGTCATGAGTACCTCCCCGGTCTCCTGACTGAATTCAGGTGGAAAACTCCAGCCCGTTCCCAGAAATGAGGTATAAGTGATATCTTGTCCGTTTTCTTTCATGTGTTATAATTTGTTTTTTAGCGGCCACATGGAACTCGCCATGAGATAATCATGCTTCTGTGTGTGATTGGCTCCCATGGCTCGTTTCATTTGCTAAGTGTTTGTTTTTATCCACCAATCATTACTGTTGGGCATCCTGCGACAATAGATCCTCCATGTGCGGTAGAGTCTCCCATCCGTGCGGCAGGCTGTCCACCAATCATTACCGTTGCCGATCCCATGACGATCGAATCGGGAGGACCGGTACAGGTGCACTGATTGCCCATCGTTGCGGCAGGTTGTCCGCCTATCAGGACTGTTGGGGTACCGGGCGGCAATACAGGCCCTCCAACGTGTGGTATAGGTGGCGTTCCCGGTGTTTGCATCGGGCATACATGCATATCGTTTATTCTGGCTGCCAGCGGCATAAATTTTGTATTAAATTGTCTATTAAATAGATAAACAAAAACTAATATTTCAGGAACCAAAAGCCGATAAGATTGAGAACAAACCTGAAGAAGCACATGCGCCATGCTCTCTGCCCCTTGCCCCATGCTCATCAATATTCTTCGGTTGCTGAGCGAAGTCGAAGCACTGGTTGCTGAGCGAAGTCGAAGCACTGGTTGCTGAGCGAAGTCGAAGCACTGGTTGCTGAGCGAAGTCGAAGCATCAATTGATCTGCACCATTGC
>CAIYPA010000423.1 GCA_903927965.1 uncultured Bacteroidia bacterium
GCCTCACAATATTCGATCATCCCGTTAGTGACACCCCCGATCAGGATCCCATTACCAGAATGGTTGTTTTTGACAACCGGACAACCCGCATTATTTTCGGCGATACAATTGGCAATGTAAACATTACAAAAAGTCTTTCCCCCTGATCCTTCCAAACCCCCGGCATCCTGCCCATCCGATTCAACATTGATACCCGAAAACCCATTGTCGTGGGCATAAACATTGGTAATCTTCAGATTTCTACCACCCAAAGCCTTTACGCCTGACCATAGAAATCCACTTGCTTCTAGACTGTCAATCGTGCAATTTTGAACATGCCGGAATTCGATCCCACTACCTTTGTTGGCTTTAAGTCGGCCATCTCCAACAACTTTCAGCTTTTTGACATGCAACCACGAACAACTATCTGCCCAAACGGAATTTCCTGCACCCCCATTGATCGTGGCACTACCTTTCCCAAAAGATCCAATCCATATGGGCTGTTCTTTTGTTCCCGCCAGACCCTTGAATTTTAGGGTGCCTGCAAAAGTTTGCCCACCTGAAAATAAAACAGAATTGCCCGCCTTTAATGAAAGGGTATTCACCTTTTCAATTGTTTTAAACGGCTTTTCATGAGTTCCTGGATAAGCGTCATTCCCTGATTGATTGTCAACATAGAAAGTAGTCTGGTGGGAGGCACAACCAAAAGCAAAAATCAGAAATATAAAGTAGATAGTGATTCTATGTATTTGCATATTAATTAGATATAAAAAGAAAGATCACAAAATTATTTGAATTTCACATTCCACTAAATTTATACCCACTTTGGTTTATTAAGATTGTGCCATAGGCATTGAATATTGGTAGAAGGTGAAAATCCCACAAGAAATTTCGTCCCGGATGGGACGAAATTCCGCTTTACAATCTGATTTTCTACCGATATTAAATCCCTAACGGGATAAAACAACTAATTTTTCAAATTCTAACCGATTACAGGTACAAAAAAGAGGTTCATTTACGACCGGTATGGGTTCTTCAATTTTCCACCCCAGCCACGAAGTGGCTCAATCTGAATAACCGTGAGTTCGCCATGAGCGAAGTCGAACGGTGAAACTCACGGAAAATCGAAAGCAAAGACCACAGCCGCGCAGTAGTTGAATCTTAATTTAATATTCTGTGGTTCTGCTACTTTATAGCTGAGAAAATTTCTGTTCCTGTTTCTATTTAATCAGCTTGTTTTCTTTGAGGAATTGATACATCCGTTCCATATTGGGAAGGAAGTTTGGGTTGCTTACGGGCCAGTCGCACGAATGGTCGGCATCCTTTACCGGGATAAGTTCACACACATTTCCCGCTTCCTTCATCAATTTTGTAAATTTTTCGGCTACCTCAAATGGGGTCGTCTTGTCTTTGGTCCCATTTGAAAAGATGGTGGGTGGCCACCCTTTCTTTAACTGTAGGATCGGTGAAAATTCGGGATGGGCATCAAAAAAATCTTTGCCAAAACCTTCCCCAAGAACAGGATTGTGCAAAACAAGTCCGTTTGGTATCGAACTGATTGACAAGTCTTCGCCTTGTGCATCGCCACCTGAGATCGCTGTACAGGCCGCGATATGGCCACCAGCCGAACCCCCGGCTGCAATAATCCGTTTGGGGTCAATGCCCAATTCCTTTGCATGTGCCCGGACATACCGGATGGCAGATTTGGCATCCTGAACACATTCGACAGGGGTTGTGCCATGCCGTGATTTAACCCTGTAATCAGCTGATATCCCAATTATTCCATGATCGCGAAACCAGGCAGGATTTGGGATCTGCCCTTCAACAGTACCATTTACCCAACCTCCACCGGTAAAATAAACAATAGCCGGCAATGGTTTCTTTGATTTCTGAACCGGTCTTAAAACAAACAGGTACAGTTCCTCCTGGGGTGTCTTTTTATATAGGATCTTTTCAGCCAGTGCCATCAGGGTTTTCCCCGATAGGGTATAGCTTTCATGAACGTTGGCAAGTGATGTAATGGAATCCTTCGAACCATAATCATCAAGGTTCCCAGCTTTAATTTTACCAACAATTAACAGTAATACAATAACATACAAGATATTTTTCATTTATTCTAATTTAAAATGCTGATTTAGTGATAGTCTCACTTGAAGTGAGGCTATCACTATTCTAAATTGCCAGTTGCCAGCAGCTAACCGCCATCCGCTATTATTATTTACCAGTTGTCTGTCCTAAACGGTGCCATTGGCAAGCCAGCCATACTGAACACATCGGGCATTGAAGTGTCATCGAAGCAGAAGCGGACAGCAACAGGTGTTTTTATAAGTTTTGATGAAACTACAACGGTACTCCCTTCTATTTTGGCTGTAGCGTCCACAAACTTTTTGTCATCACCGGCAATCATAAACTTTACAGGAGTTTTACCCGTACATTTCAATCCGGCTGAAGCATTGCTGAAACTTACACGCACCTTATCTTTTTCGATCTTCATCGAATCGTAAAAAGGGCTTTTGTATTCACCAACGTTCAGGTGGTAGGTTTCAGTAAGAGCGTAACCGGCAAGTCGTTTCCCAACATCGAATTTATTTTTGGGGTGGATGTCCTTCACATTGTCAACAAGATCCGAAACAACAACCATACCTGTCTTTGGGACAGTTTTCGTAACCAATTCCTGTTGCTCGCGGACAAGTTCAGCTTTACTGTCAATACCATAGGCAAATGGCGCGATCTGAACAAAATAGAATGGGAAATCCTTTTTAAAATCGGCCCGCCAGTTTTCGATCAGTGTTTTTTTCATCAAGGCATAAACCTTGTAGTTGCTCCGGTTTGCTTCACCCTGATACCAGATAGCCCCTGCGATCCCATAAGGTACAATCGGTGCGATCATGGAATTATAGGTCGTGCCAGGACTATTGGGCCACCAGTCGTATTTCTCGGTCATTTTTGATTTGTTCAACAGCTCGTTTTTTTCGATCCGGCTTTTTTCGATCCACACCTCAACAGGTGTCCCACCCCAAGCTGAAACGATCAACCCAACCGGAACATTGAGTTTCTGCTGCAATTCACGGCCAAAAAAATACCCCACAGCACTTGTGGCCCGCATGGTTTCAGGCGAACAAACTGTCCAGGTGGCGTTGCAATTTTGCTGAGGAACATCGGCCCCAATTTTCTGGATATGGAAGATCCTGATATTGGGATTATTGGCCTTTGCCGCATCTTCTTCTCCATTGATCAGTTTCCAGTTGACGCTCATTTCCATGTTTGACTGGCCACTGCAAATCCATACTTCGCCAAGCATCACATTGGAAAGTTGTACCTTACTGCTTCCCAAAATCTGGATGGAATAAGGCCCGCCTGCGCCAATAGTTTTAAGGGAAGTTGTCCATCCTGACGAGTTGTTGGCTTTGACTTTTATCGTGTCGTTTGTATTCCAACTCGCAATGATTTTTACTGTTTCACCAGGATCGGACCAGCCCCAGATGGCGACCTGCGAATTTTGCTGCAATACCATGTTGTCGGAAAATACCGATGGAAGTGCGATCTTCCCAAACATACAGATCGGTAAAAGAAAGAGGGCAACGAAGAATAAGAATTTGTTTTTCATTTGATGGTTATTTTATGGTGAAATTATCGAAATCAACCTTGTTGAAACTGCTCCCAACCCCGGCCATACCGTGGGAATATGCTGAATTGGAAATGTCTGTAACCAATTGATTGTTAATATATCCCTTGATTTGATTACCCTTTGTTTCAAGAACCAGGGTATGCCAGTTATTTTCTTTAAATTGAGCAAGACCGTTTGAGAGTCTTTTGCTTCCTGCAAAAAGCTCCCATTTCCCCGAAGACTGAAGTTTCAACTGATAAGCCTCAGGCATTTTGTGTGACCGGTGCATCTCGGTTGCCCTCGACATGACTGAGGCATAACTATATGGCTCAGGAAAAAATACTTCACAACTTACCGAATAGTCTGTCCAGAGGGTATCCCCAACAACCGTCTGATTAAAAACGGGGCCTTCCTCCCATTCAATCGCCCTTTGTGTAATCACCTGACGTAAACAATTGCCTTTCTGATCGTTGCGTTTAGCCACTTCAAAAGCACCACCCTGATCGGAAAAATACTTTGGCGTGGCGGATACTTGTTCATCTTCAAAACCAGCAGAGAAAGGAAATGGGAAAGGGGTATTGGCAGCCGGAGTTGCTGCCCCTTTTTGTTGTCCGGTTGTAGTCGTAAACGAATAAAGAGCCTTCGGTTCAAGGGTTATTGTAAATTCATTGTTCTTTATTATAACCGGTATAAGTTGTTCAAATACAACCCCTTTCAGAATCGTTCGCCACACATATATCTTCTTGGATTTCAATGATTTCGGCAATTTGAATGTAACAGTCTGTGATTGTGTGGCATCCATAGTTTCGGCGATAATCGAGAAATCCTTGTCAACCGAGGGTGCTGCCAACGTAACGTAACTCCCCTTTTTATCGAAATAGCCGCATCCGCCATCAATAAACTTCCAGCCCGGCTCAGCAAACTGGGTCGTGTGCGCCACCGACCATAAAGCAGGTTCAACATCGTAATAACCTGACCATGGAGTATTTGCGGTCATGATCCCTGAATTGGGCAACGATAAGTTGTTAAAATAGGAGGTGATCAGGCTCCAGGTGATATTTTTGGTCATACGCCCTTCGATGTAGTCGCGGTTGTACATTTTGGCAAGGTACTCAAACGCCGACCAATCGCCTTTCCAGGGACCACCTTCGTTGTTCCAGATCGGCAATCCCAGGCTTTTGGCATTGTCGCTACTGTTGTAAGCCCTGTCGCGCTCAGTATAATGGTCGCCAATGATGCCGATCGATTTGCGAAGTTCTTCGTCTTGCTTCATATCATCGGCAATCTGCCATTGCTGATGGCAGCACAAATCGGCTGCGACGAGCTTCACCGACTGTAACCCATTGTCATTTAATGCTTTCCTAAGATCCTTGATAAATTGGGTATTGTACATCCTCTCGTTCCAGATTCCTGTAAAGTCGATATTCAGGTCATGGTATTGTTTAGCACCTTTGATAAACGCAATGATATAGTTGATGTTGTCCTTCGAATAATAATTTCCATCGCCGATCCAGCCGGGTGCGCCCCATTCGAGGCAATCGAGGAAAATGGCAGGACTCCGTTTCTTTGCCTCTTTCATCAACCACCATTCGTAGCCACGTTGAAAATATTCGGGTTTTGGGTTATCAAATTCTTCGCGGGTACGGGCATGGCTTGGTTCTGAGCCACAGGTTGAATTCACATCCCCTCCAATTTCAACTTTAAGGTGCTGCAGGCTTGCGCCAAACTTGGGTTTAAAAAGAAAATCGAGCACCTGGCTACGATAGGGTTCAGGGTAGTCTATCAACAATCTTGTGGAAGCTCCGGCACTTAACGCGCCAATCCCTTCATAGGTCCGGCCAATTTTGGAAAAATCCAACAAAATTGCCTGCCCTTTTTCTGATTTATAAGAAAGCGCTGATAAAGTGATTGTTACAAACAATATCAACCGGATTGCCTTATTTATCTTTACCATAAATGTACCTGATTATCCTATTTGAGATTTGGACTTTCATCAGGCCAGAAACAAGGTTTTCCTGTGGCTTTATAGGATGGCCGACCCGATTGATTGACACGAAGATAATCCCCAAGTTTTTTTGCCAAATCCTTAGTTTTTGAAGGATTCGTTTTTGATAGATCGTTTGCCTCCGAAATATCCTGAGGAATGTTATAAAGTTCCAATTTGCTTTCACGATACCAATAGACCAGTTTCCAATCCCCTTCGCGGATCACACTGTAAGGTTCAAAGCTATAATTATGAGGAAAATGCCAGACAAATTGCCTGTTTTGGGAACCTGTTATTTCGCCTTTGAGCATCGGCACAAAACTCTTCCCGTCAATCTTACCGCCTATCTGGGCATATTTTTTAATACCGGCTATTTCAAGCAAGGATGGAAAAAAATCTTCAATAATCAGTGGCTCGTTGCAAATAGTTCCTGCAGTTGTTACTCCGGGCCATTTGACGATCATAGGGTCGCGGATCCCCCCTTCATAAGGACTGATCTTACAACCGCGCAACGGGAAATTCCTTGGGCATTGTTGTGGAGACCCATTGTCGGACATGAAAATAATGACCGTATTTTTCTCAATACCAAGTTCCTTCACTTTGGCCATGATGTCGCCAAGCGATTTGTCCATCCCTTCGATCATGGAGGCATAGGTTGCTTCAAAATCTGTCAACCCCCGGTCTTTGTATTTCTGGTAAAAACGTTCGTCCTTTTCCCAGGGAGCATGGATGGCATAATTTGCCATATAAAGATAAAATGGTTTTTTCAAGGCAACAGCCTTATCCATCTGATCTTTAGCTTCAATGGTAAGGGCTTCCGTAAGGAAAATGTCTTTGCCATGGTATTTTTCCAATCCCGGAACATCCCAGATGCGATCTTCGTGGCGCCATTCCGCACTGAAATTGTATTTTCCATAATACGACCCCGGCCCACCTGCCGCGTGGCCGGCAATGTTCACATCAAATCCAAGGTTTAACGGGTCTTCCCCAGGAGTCCCTTTGGCTCCCCAATGGGCTTTCCCAACATGGATTGTCGTATAACCGTTCTCCTTGAGAAACATGGGAAGTGCTTTTGCATATAGGGTCCCTTCAACTCCTTTCACCGGGCTCATCCCATTGATGTTCCATTTTGGAAGGTCAAGTTCCTTGTGGGGAATATCAGGTGATATATTTTTCCTCAATGTCCAATTGGTGACATGGTGCCGGGCAGAATTTAGGCCAGTCATTAGGCTGATACGGGTTGGCGAACTTAACGGACAAGCATAAGCCTGCGTAAATTTCACACCTTGTGAAGCCAATATTTCCATATTTGGTGTGAAATACCTGTCGTTCAACATCGTCCTTTTGTCCCAGAAGGGAACGGAAGTCTCCTGCCATCCCATATCGTCCACCAAAAAGAAGATGATATTTGGTTTTTCAGCTTGTGGTATTGCCATTTTGGGATTACCAATTGCCATTAGTGCGGCAGTAGTCATTAAACCAGTACCTGCAAAATTTATTATTCTGTTCATTGATCAATCAGTCAGTAAAAAGTGAACCAAATATCAGAATATTATCAATAGAAAAATCACCCTATTCCACAAATATATCCTCCCTGATTTTGGGGATTACCATATTTTCAAAGGCTTCACGATAGAGGGTTTCGATAGCTTTTCGCCCCCCAACACCGAGGTCTCGCGTAAACTCATTGACATACAGGTTAATATGACTTTGCATTACATTGTCGTCCATGGCCTGAGCGTGGTGTTTTACAAAAGGATACGAAGCTTTGGGGTTTTCGAAAGCATATTCCACGCTTCTTTTCATGATCCGGTTTACACTCTTCTGAACCTCTAGGTTCAATTTCCGGTTAACGACAATCCCCCCTAAGGGAATGGCCATTCCGGTTTTGGTTTCCCAGAATTCGCCAAGGTCGGCCACTTTCAGCAACCCTTTTTGTTGGTAGGTAAAACGGTTCTCGTGTATGATCAGTCCGGCATCCATTTCACCAGAAGCGACAACCTCCTCAATGTCCGAAAAGAGGTATTCCTTTTTATTTTTTTGGTTAGGATAGGCAATACTCAACAATAGATTGGCAGTTGTATGTTTTCCGGGAATGGCAATTTTAAGGTATTCGATTTCATCGGGGAAAACTTTGTGCTTGCTGACCAGTAACGGGCCATTTTTATAACCGAGGGCACTGCCTGAATTTAATAGCCTATATGAATCGGCAATATAGGCATAGGCATGGTAACTGATCTTCGTAATATCTATTTCAGCTTTGAATGCCATCCTGTTAAGCTCTTCCACATCAGCCATAACCAATTCAAATTCAATATTTTCCGTGTCAATCCGATTGTGTACCATCGCATCGAAAATGAAGGTATCATTGGGACAGGTTGAAAAACCAAGGGTCAATTTCATGAGCGTTATTTTTATTATTGATCATTTTTCTTTAAACAATTCCCTGTATTCCGAAGGGGATTTCATAATGGCTGCTTTAAATTGCCGGTTGAAATTGGACAGGTTGTTAAATCCAGCTTCGTCGCAGATATAGGAGATGGTCTGATTCCCATGCCTTAACAATTTACAGGCATAGCTGATCCTCAACTCATTGACAAAATGGGCAAAGGTTTTGCCTGTTTTTTGCCTGAAATAACGGCAAAAAGCGGTGACATTCATCCCTGCAACAGACGCAGCTTCCTTTAATAAAATCTTACGGTTATAATTTCCGATTGTCCATTTATAGACCTTTGCCATCCTTGGTTCACCAGGTTCATCCAACGTGTTTGTATATCCAGGGGTGGCAAGTGGGCGAAATTCAGATGCTCCCAGAAAATCGATCAGTTTTACAAATAACAGGTGCCGTTCCATCCCACTGGTTTTAAGCATCTCCTGAAGTATTTTCCCCGCTGCTTCCGCCGATTGGGCAGGAAAAGTCAATCCTGACCCGGCACTGTTCAACAATTTTTTCACCAAACCAAATTCAGGGCGTTGCAATTGCAAACCCGGAAAATAGCTTGTTGGAAATTGTAACACAATGGCATTCACCTTATTGTTGGGATCACCCCGAAAAAACAAAGGGTCACTCATGTAAAAATGGGGCAATTTGCTACCATAAAATGATAAATCGTTCGGACCAAATGGCTCAACGGCATCGCCCACGAACTTTTTACCGAAACTTTTGATGATATAGACAATTTCGTATTCATTGTGGAAATGCCATGGAATTGTAAAATGAGGGAAATCATCATATTTGATCAGGAACGAATTATCTGCCGGAAAATTTATAACCTCCTTGAAAATTTTCATATTGCAAAGATAGTATTGCATTTTGCAAATAAAATATCCAATACTATTTTTTGCTCCCCTACTTTTGAAAAATGTAGTATAGCGAAAACTTATGACGGTGAAAATGGATGTAATTTTCCCAGAAAAGACTTTTGAAATAATTAAAACCATTTTATAACTGAAAAATATGTATTGCCTATGGAACAATAAATAAAACCAATTTTCCAGTAGAAAGTATTACAAACTTTCTCTAAAAGCTTTAATGTGCTTCAAGCTACAATTAATTTTAACGAACTTTTAACAAACAAAAACATGAAATTAACCGGAATAAATTCTCCGAACGGTATTAAAACTACCGGAAAAAAGCAAGGATTTATTGCTTTCAAAATTACAATCTTACTCTTACTCATTTCAGTATTTAATCTTTCTGCTTCAGTTTCTTCCTTTGAAAACAAAAGGAATTTACAAAAATCAAATTCAGTGGTGATCAATCAAACAGAAAACCCAGGTGATCAACCATTACCACAGGCAGGACAGAAAAAAGTCAGTGGCAAAATTGCAGACCAGACAGGTGCCGCAATTCCAGGCGTTTCGATCGTTGTAAAAGGAACGACAGTTGGTACCACATCAGATCTTGATGGCAAATTCAACCTGATGATCCCAAGTGATGCTAAAATGTTAGTTTTCACTTTTGTAGGGATGAAATCTCAGGAAATGGCCATTGGCAATCAGTCAACATTCAATATTACGATGCAGGATGAGACTATCGGTCTGGAAGAGGTCGTTGCCATTGGATACGGTACGGCAAAGAAAAAAGACCTTACTGGTGCCGTAGCCCAGGTAAAAGCTTCAAGGCTTGAAAATGAAAAACCACAAACCGTACAAGATATTTTGAGAGGAAATGTGGCAGGATTAAGCGTAGGTTTCGCATCCCTCGCAAAAGGTGGTGGCGACCTTGAAATTCGTGGTGTAAATACCCTTAAAACATCTTCCGCCCCATTGATCGTTCTTGACGGGACTATCTATCAGGGAGGTATGGAGGATATTAATCCTAACGATATCGAAAGCATCGATGTATTAAAAGATGCTTCTTCTGCTGCAGTTTATGGAGCAAGGGCTGCCAATGGTGTTATTATTGTCACTACCAAGAAGGGATCCCAGGGCAAACCGATGATCACTGTTTCATCGAGTGTTGGAGTCGCTACAATGGCCACCCTTCAGGATGTCCATGATCCTTATGGTTTTATCAATTGGAGGACAGATGTAATGAAATCCCTGAACTACTATAATACAGCTACAAATACAAAGCTTTATAAATTTGATGATCCTTCCAAATTATCTTCTTCGGTTACGGAGACCCAGTGGAGGGATGGTTCAACAGGTGAACTTCTCGACATCTGGCTGGCCCGTTTGGGATTATTGCCCATTGAAATTAAAAATTACAAGGCAAATACCCCTGTCAACTGGGGCGACCTTGTTTTTCAAAATGGATTGCGCCAGGATCACAACGTTGCTTTGTCTGGCAAAAAAGATGAAATAACCTATTACTGGTCATTGGGTTACAATAACAACAAAGGGGTAATTGTAGGTGACGAATTCACCACCATCAGAAGCCGTATCAACCTTGACGCCAAGGTGACCAACTGGTTGAGTGTGGGGATCAATACCCAATATGCAAACCGTGACGAGAGCAACATCAATGCAGATTGGAGCCAGATCGTTTACAGCTCCCCATGGGGTTCAATTTACAAGGATGATGGAAAAACGATCCGCGAAAGCCCAGTTGACGACCTGGGGCGCGGTGCCAAGTATCCCTTGTATGACAAGATGTTCCAGGATCGTAAGAAAGTTTACAATACATTGATCAGCACCTTATACAGCAAATTTACACTTCCGTTGGGGATTACCTATCAGGTGAATTTTGCCCCACGTTTCGAGTGGTACAACTATCTCAATTTTATGTCCTCATTGCACGAGGAGTGGGCCAAATTCGGAGGCCAGGCCAACCGTGAGCAAAGCTCTGTCTATAGCTGGCAAATGGACCACCTTGTAAAATGGAACAAGAAATTTAAAGATGTTCACCAGATCGACGTGACTTTGCTCGCTAACGCTGAAAAATACCAAAGCTGGCAAAATGCAATGTCCACCCAAGGATTTTCACCAACCGATGCTTTGGGTTACCACAACATGACAGCCGGTAAGAGTTCGCTCAACAGTATCAGCAGCAATGACGAGTACAGTACCGGCGATGCATTGATGGCCCGTGTATTTTATTCTTATCGCGACAGGTACATGCTGACCGCATCGGTACGGCGCGATGGTTATTCAGCTTTTGGAACGAGATATCCACGAGGTACTTTCCCTTCCATAGCATTGGGATATGTTATCTCCGATGAATCTTTTTTCAAAAACAATATCCTCACTTATGCCAAGTTACGGGCTTCATGGGGTATCAACGGTAACCGCGAAGTTGGTCGGTACGCTGCCCTCTCGGATATGAGCATTGGAAAATATCCTTATCAGAACGCTTCAGGTGTTTATGAAAGTAACCAGTTGTACGCCAACAATCTGGCAAATCCAAACCTGAAATGGGAAAAAGGGGAAGCTTTGAACTTTGGTATGGACTTTACCATCCTTAACGGCCTTCTCGACGGTACGATCGAATATTACAAGATGAATACCCTGGACCTTCTGGTTGACAGAAAATTACCCGATTTCTTAGGTTTTAGCTCCGTAGCCACGAACCTCGGGGAATTGGCCAACAACGGTATCGAGCTTACAATGAATTCCAAAATTATGGACCACAAAAATTTCAAATGGCGTGGCAGTTTCAATATCTCCTACAACAAAAACAAGATCGTTCACCTTTATGGCGACATGGTTGATGTAAAAGATGCTTCCGGTGCTGTCGTAGGTCAGAAAGAGGCCGACGATACAAGCAACAAATGGTTTATCGGCAAACCGATCAGCCAGATCTGGGAACCTAAAATCGTAGGAGTATGGCAAAAGGGCGAAGAGACCGAAGCTGCCAAATATGGGCAATACCCGGGAGACTTCCATTTGCAGGATGTCAATGGGGATGGTAAAATCAATGATTCGGACAACCAGTTCCAGGGACAGACTGAACCGCTCTATCGTTGGAACCTGCGCCAGGAATTCAATATTTTCCAGAATTTTGACCTTGCACTTTCTTTCTATTCAGCAATGGGACATAAGGGCACTTATAACGTTGCCAAAAATAGGGACGGTTTCCCGGAACGTGTCAATGCTTATGTAACTCCTTACTGGACACCTGAGAATCCAACCAATGAGTATGCGCGTATTTACTCCAACGAAGGTGGCGCCGTATTTAACGTATGGAGGAGCAGGTCCTTTATCCGTTTTGACAATATCAATCTTGCTTACACGGTACCCCAGAAGATCCTGAAAAAAGCACATATTGCGAATCTGAAGTTTTTTGTGACCGTAAATAATGTCGGTTATTGGGCCCCTAAATGGAAATTCTGGGATCCGGAACAGTACAGGAACGAGGCCAATGCATTGACCAACGGACCTTCCCCGCGTATCTTTACTTTAGGTCTTAATTTAACTCTATAATTCACTTCAAAAGCAAAACCAAATGAAATCAATAAAAATAAAATCATTTTTAAAAGTCCTGCTTTTCCTCCCTATTGCAATGGGAATGGTGAATTGCAGTGAAGACTGGCTGAAGCCAAAACCACTTTCCATCTTCACACCCGAAAATGCATTTGTCGATGCCCGTGGTATGTATGGTGCTTTGACAGCTTGCGAAAGGAACATGCGCTATGAGTGGTATGGTGACGCTGCACCGATCATTACAGAGTTGGTTTTCTCGGAAGTATGCGTTGAAGGGACAACTGATAAACCCGGTCCAGCTCAGAATCTGAATATCCAGATCACGCCCAGTTCTCAATTAAACAGTGGTGACTACAATAAAATTGGTTGGTATTGGCTCGAAGGTTACAAAGGGATCAAATATGCCAATGTGGTTATCTCAAGGATCAACACGGCTACTTTTACAAGTGAAGCTGAGAGAAACGCAGTTCTGGGTTCGGCTTATTTCCACAGGGCTTTCCGTTATTATCGTCTGACACAGCAATTTGGCGATATTCCTTTCATCGGAAGGGAGATTACCGATGCAAAACTGGATTTCTATTCCACCAAGCGTGAGGTCATTCTGACCAAGATCAAGAAAGATATGGAATTTGCTGCCAAATGGTGTTCCGATGCCGTTGACCGTGGCCGTGTTACCAAAGGAGCTTGTTATCATTTATTGGCTAAGATCGATCTTGCATTGGGCGATTTTGATGGTGCTATTGCCGCTGCCAGTGCAGTGATCGATGGTGGCACTTATGCCCTGATGACGTCACCTTTTGGAGCTGTTCCTAAAGAAGAAGGTGATTACCTGACCAAATTGGGTGTTGTCAGGAACGATGTTGTTGCCACACTTCACTGGTGCAACAACAAAGCACTAGCTGCCAATAAAGAGGTTTTGTTTATGGTCCTTTCGAGGGAAGACTTGATCGACTCTCGCCTTGACCTTCAGATCATGCGTAATGCAGTTCCATTCTGGGGCTGCTCCAACTCCAACTTCTTCAAGACTCCAAATGGCGCAGGACCGGCCAC
>CAIYPA010000424.1 GCA_903927965.1 uncultured Bacteroidia bacterium
GGAGTCGTGACAACAGGTTTAAAGACAATTTTTACCGGAATTTGAGGGGAGGAATCAAATGCAGCAGCAATGGCAGCCGAATTTGAATTGACCTGCTCAAGGGTTTTTGGCCCGTATAGATGCTGACTACCTGTTATAAACCAGACCTCGTACTGTTTTAATGTTGTGCTTGCCATAATTCTTTTTTTTAATTGAGTTGAATTAAATTATTTATAATATTGAATAATTATTTGGAAAAATTTAAAACTTTAAAGGTCAAAGGGGTAGTGAGGTTCTTTTTAAAAGTAATCATTACCTTTAAAAGTAGGACTAAGGAAACTTAACGATCCTTTCGGTCCGCAATCCCGGTTCGTTCTTTTTAAATTTGTAGTAAAAGGCACCTTTTTTGGATTCTGTTGTATTTTTAATGTTCAGCCTTTCCAGAAGATCGATCGAGAGTACTTTTTTTCGAAAATTCCCAGGATCAAAAGTGCGTTGGAAAATGGCTTCATAAAGGTTCCTTAATTGCATTAAAGTGAACATTTCCGGTAGCAACTCGTTGCCAATTAAACCTATGCTAGCCTCTTGCTGTAAGAGCGACAGAGCGTTTTCAACGATGGCTTCATGGTCAAAAATCATTGCCGGCAATTTTGTGACCGGCCACCAATGGGCACCACTTTCACGGACAAGGTCTTTGTCGTGGATATCAATCCGGATGAGTGCCACAAAGGTCATACTGATGACTCGGGCCCCCGGATCACGGTCGGGTCTGGAGAAAGCAGTTGCCTGTTCGAGAAAGATGTCTTTTAGTCCGGTCGTTTGCAACAAAACGCGACCTGCCGCCTCCTCAACCGACTCATTTTCCTGAACAAAACCACCCATTAGGGACCATTTCCCTTGTGAAGGTTCAAAACCTCTTGGATACAACAACAACTTCAGCTCGCCATCTTCGTAGCCAAATATGGAACAATCGACGGCAACGTAGTGCTTTGGATGTTGTTTGTAAATGTCTGAAAAGTTTAAAATTGAATTTTCAAGTTCCATTAGTTAACAGTTAATACCTGCAAATTTATAAAATTAATTAATACTTATATTATTTTTTCAAACTATTTTTTACAAATGTGTATTGAACGAATCTTTTGAATTTCTTCGTTCCATCAGCAGTAAAAAATTTGTACCTTTGGTAACAGTTATTATTGTATTAACAATTTAAATTTTAAACTATGAGCAATGGTAAAATAATATTGGGAGTTCTGGCAGGTGTTGTCGCCGGAGCAATTTTGGGAATTCTTTTTGCACCTGACAAAGGTTGTGAAACCCGTAAGAAAATTGCCAAAAAGGGTGCTGATGTTGCTGATGACCTGAAAAATAAAATGAACGATTTTGTTACTGAACTGACCGATAAATTTGAAGCGGCAATACAGGGAGTAAAGGAATCGGGTGACAGCAAAGGCAACAAATAAGACAATTGACGTTTTGCCAATTTCTTGAAATAAGATTTAAATGGAAGATCAGAAAACGCCTGTTGAAGTTTTATTGGACCGTGCAGAAGTTTATGCCAAAACAAGTATAAGACTGTTCAGATATAAGGCAACCCAAAAAGTAGCGGAACTGGTTTCTGACATGACCTCCGGTTTTGTAATTGGGGTCATTGTAATTTTGGTTTTTGTGAACCTGAACATTGGAGTAGCTTTATTCCTGGGTGACCTGTTTGGTAAAATGTACCTGGGATTTTTAGCAGTTTCAGGGTTTTATGCCTGTTTTGGGCTTCTTGCCTATTTTTTCCGTGCAACATGGATCAAAGAACCAGTTAACGATTTGATTATTAATAATATGTTGAAGGATGATGAAAACAAAGAAGAAGATGGCCAGTGAGGAGTTGAAAATTGCCATTGTTTTGCTGGAACAAAAAAGAAGTGAAGAAAAAGCGGTATTGAAGGAGCAATTTTCAGTTGTCGCTGAAAATCTTCGGCCTGTAAACATCCTCAAAAGGACAATACATGAAATTGCCGGATCGTTCGATTTTAAAAATCAACTGGTGCACACCGGGGCTGGTTTACTTGCCGGTTATTTTACCCGGAAAGCAATGGTCAGGTCGTCCTCCAACCCATTCATTCGCCTTGCCGGAGTTGCCTTGCAATACGGCGTAACAAACTATATTTCACAAAACTCGGATGTTTTGGGCAACAAAGTTGTTTCCTTTTTTAAAAAGCTGACCAATTCCTAATCTGTGCGTACCACCTAATATCCGATATATACAAAACCCTTCATAACCCTTTGTGTCCCGCCCAATTTCAATATGTAATAATAGGTCCCTGTCGGAACAAGCTTTCCATTTTGCATTGAGTTGGTATTGATCGTACCATTCCAATCGTTTCTGTAATCTTCGCTTTGGTAAACCAATTGCCCGGCACGCGTATAAACATAAAGCTGAGATAGTGGGTAGTTTTCCAGACCTCTGAATACCAGGGTTTCGTTTGCCCCATCACCATTTGGTGAGAAACCTTCAGGTGCAGTAATACCGCTGTCGTAAATATCAATTGTTACAGTTGCAGAAGCACATAGGTTCACATCGTCACAAATCTGATAAATAAACAGGTCGCGCGAAGGCCGGCTAACTGTAGGTGTATAGGTGATTGTACCATTTGGATTGATCATCACTGTTCCACGTACCGGTTGTTGCAGGATTTGGATCGTACGAGGCATGAGTTTAGCAGTCGAAAAGTCATTGTCAAGCACATGGATGATTGTATCATTGGCCCATGAGGTCCTGACATAATCGGAATTGGCAATGATCTGATTATTTTCCAAAGGATATTTAAAGCTCTTCGATGACTTGCATCCATGCATATCGGTAACTTCAAGTGTATAAATCCCAGCACCAAGCAGATTTGCAGTGGGTTGATCCGTATTTCCGGTAACTTTTCCACCAACTGTAAGCCACCTGTACTTAAGGGTGCTTCCTTTCGAAACAGACCCATCAACGATCATACTCCCATCCTTTTCCAGCTTACCTGAATAATAAATATCCGCAGTAGGAGGACGGTCAACTTTAATGGTAAGCGTATCGGAACTTGTGGCTCCAATATTGTTGGTTATCATCAACCGAACCCTGAAACCAAGAGGCAATAAGCCCTGAAATTCGGGAGCAACGAGAAATTCTGTGACTGGACCTGAAAGTTTGGTTAATATTCCACCATTATCAATTAATGACCATTCGTATTTGACAATATTGCCTACAGATTTCGAAGCATCAAGCGTAACCTGTTCGCAAGCACCGGAAACAGAGGTACCCGTTATGATTGCCTGGGGATCGAATGAGATTACATTCATCATTCCAATTTTAAGGTTCATGGCGCAACCCAATCCATCACGGGCTGTTACCTTATAAAAATATATTCCTGGTTCTAACCACAATACATCGACTTTAGCCCCATAATTGCTTGTAACGAATTTGGCCGATGATTTTGGACAATTACCACTAACTTTTGCAAAGTCAACAGTTCCATCGTTGTACAATTCCCATTCATAAGTATGTCCCGGATAAGGATTCACCGACAAGGTTGTGACTTTATTCTGGTACACGGTATTCGCGGCCCTGGCAGAAACCACGGCCAAAAGCAACAGTAAAGAAACTACCACTGCTTTACGAAATGTATCGTGCAATAAACCAATCATTTAACTGTTTTTAGTCATGATATACCTCCTCCATTTGCCCTGTAAATCCGTTTTTTAACGGATCTGTACAGGCACACCTTACCCATTTTGTCATTTTCGTGCTTTTCTTCTTCATTGGCTGCATTTTAATGACATTGTTCAAATTCCTTCTATTTTCAAATA
>CAIYPA010000425.1 GCA_903927965.1 uncultured Bacteroidia bacterium
CCAGGAGGATATTTCCCTTCCATTACTTTCTCCGAAATGCTGTCGGCGATCTGGAGAAAAATACTTTTTGTATTTTTAAATTCCATAGTTAAGCCTCCTTCTCTTTTAACCTGAAATATGCGATGGTGATCAGGCACAAATTCAGTATGGTTGCTGCAATTGCAAAAGCAATTAAAGCATTGTTTTTATTCGTGATAAAAAGAATATGGTTCTTGTCAGCATCAAATTCATTCAGTGATAATCCCTTGAAAGTTAGATAAATAAATATAAAATAACCTGCAACAATCATTGTAAGGGTAAATAGCGTTTTCAACAAAGGTGACTTAGAAAAATGACTTGCTCCAGTGAAAGGTGCAATAAAAACGAATAGGATACCCTGCGCGATGGCAAATGTAATCCAGGCTTCATTTTCTAGGGGTGCTGATTTAATCGTATGCGTTTCGACAAATGAGAACTTGTAGTTGATCAATTCGGGAACAAAGTTGTGTACCAAAGCACCTTCAATATTGGCAACTACCCAGAATATAAAGGGTATCAAGAGGATAAAAACGATAATCCGAGTCAATATTTCAAATACAAATTTTTCTGATGAAGTGGCGGGCAACATTAGATAAGCCATCGTCTTTTCTTTCGACCTGAATGCCGGAAAAGAAAGGCCAGAATAGAGAATACCCAATGTGATGAACAAGGATACGAACACAACTTCGGAATCTCTGTTCTGCCAATTTTTAAACTCGCTCATCGCCTGAAAGAAGAACATTGCAATCATCAGTACTCCTACAAAACCGGTCAGCGCGATCACGATCATTTTTCTGTTAAGGATCAGCGATTGTTTGCAAAGCAAAACCAAACGCCGAAATGAAAATATGTTATTTGTTTCCATAAGTTTATCCGATTTTTTTACCGTTTGTAATTGCATTAAAAAGTAACTCGATGTCAACAGAGGTCTCCTCCTCGCCACCAGGCACCATCAACCGGTATCCACCAGGTATTGCTTCGCTGTATATCAACCCTGAAACTTCGGGTGAATTTCCAGAAATAAAACTCACTTTTTGTGAAATTTCTTCGATTGTTTTTTGGAAGATGACCTTTCCGTTATCTAGGATGATAATTTTATCGATCAGGTTTTCAACATCTTTGACCTGATGGGTGGAGATGACCACCAACTGGTTTTCATCGAGAGAACCGGCCAGGATTTTTCGGAACAACGATTTGGATGGGATATCGAGGCCATTGGTTGGTTCGTCGAGAACCAATAACCGGCAGCGTGTGGCCAAGGCGAAGGCAATCAGAAACTTTTTCTTTTGACCATGTGAAAGCTTCTGAAGGTTACTTTTACCGTCTAATTCAAACTCGACAAGAATACGTCCCATCATTTCATTGTCGAAGCGTGGATAGAATGGGGCGTAGGCTTTAACGTAATCGCTGATGGAGATGGCCGGGAAATAAAATTCCTCAGGAACGAAAAAAACATCGTTCAACATTGCCACCTCCCGTTTCCTGGGATTGTGGTCGAGCACCGAAACTTCCCCTGACTGTGGATGGAGCAATCCTGTGAGCAGTTTGAGCAGGCTGGTTTTCCCAGCCCCGTTTTTTCCCAGCAACCCGGTGATGCTCCCTGCTTCGAGCTGCACCGACAAACCGTTAAAGAGTGGTTCTTGTCGTGGATAACCGAAATTAAGGTCTTTGATCTGAATCATAATTTGAATATTTATTGTTTTAGTGTACTACAATACTAATACAGTGCAAATATAAAACTATTTTGATTTGATTTCCAAATTAATTCAAATATTTTTTTTCTAATTCTTTTGGTAGTATGTAAAAAGTAACGATTGTAGTAGATTGGAACTCTGATGGTATGCCCGCTATTATAATTCTTTTCTAAAAATACCTTTGAGCCTAAAGCCACAAAAATTCACAAGGATATAAATATCAGCGCAATAAACTTGGTATGTCTTTGCGTCTTTGAGCCTTGGTGGCAGAAGACGATTTTTCGGAGTAGGCACATATTTTCAATTAGCAGGGTAAATTTATTTTTGTTCTGGTTAAAACATATTGGGTCTAAATAATTGAAAATAAGGTAAATAAGGTTATTTCATATTCATTTTCCCAGCTACTAAGGTTGGGAAAACAAAAATAAGGTTTGAATTGCTTAAAACTATATTATCATTTCATTTTAAGCACGATTTTGTTTGAATCCGTTTCAAAAACCTTATTTTTCTTCATCTTAACCTTAATAGCCAACAAGTTAGCCTCCATTCCAGATCTTATTTACCTTATTTATTTTCGATCTTTAAAGTAGATTCATATTCATTTCCTGTTAAAAGTCATTGTTTTTGTAGAATTAAAATAATATCATTGTGATATTAAAATAATTTTTTTAACTATGGAAAATGAGATTAGTTTAAGGAACAATGGATTCTTTCAGTTGTTTGTGGCGTTGGTCATGTTGTTTGCTCCCCTGTGCTTGATATTGTATCCGGTACCTGCA
>CAIYPA010000426.1 GCA_903927965.1 uncultured Bacteroidia bacterium
GTATCATGTGGGCAAGGGATGCACACAGTCCCTGGGACCATGCCTCAGATTCCGATTTCTGGCAAAAGTTGCGCGAAAACACCCTTAAACTAAGGCAAACCACCGATAAGGCCTTGCTGGTTGTTTGCGGTTGCAACCTTTTCGAATGGGGAACTTTCCTCAGGCGGATGGACAATTTCCTTATGGACCTGATGTGCGATCCTTACAACGTTGAAAAACTGCTCGACCAACTGGTGATCCGGCACCTTGCAACACTCGAAAAGGTTTGCAACGCAGTTGGTGACATTGTCGATATCATCCGTTTTGGCGATGACCTGGGGATGAGTTCCGGCCCGTTTATGGATGCCGAAACTTACAGGATCATGTTCAAGCCACGCCACAAAATGCTGTGCGATTATGTGAAAACCCACAGCAAAATGCACACTTTTATCCATTCTTGTGGATCAATCTCCATTTTAATGCCAGATCTGATTGATGCCGGAATCGAAATTTTCAATCCAGTCCAGACCAATGCCTGGAAGATGGAGCCCGAATTTCTAAAAAAAGAATTTGGAAAAGATGTAACCTTCTGGGGTGGTGGTATCGAAACTGTTGGAACCCTTAATGTTGGGACTCCGGCACAGATCAGGGAACAGGTTCTTAAAAGGCTTGACATATTTTCAAAGGATGGGGGGTTTGTCTTCAATACGGTACACAATATCCTTCCCGATGTTCCACCGGAGAATATCATTGCCATGTATGATGCGATCAAGGAATTTAACCAAAAGCAATGAAGAAAATATCTTTAATACTACTTCTCTCTCTACATATTTTGGGTATCCAGGCCCAATCGACCAGATCTGACAATGGTTTTTTGAAGTGGTGGCAGGATGCACGTTTTGGGATGTTTATCCATTGGGGACCTGTGACCCGTTATGGTGGGGAAATTAGCTGGTCGAGGGAGGGATACGGAAAAACAAAATACGACTCCCTTTACCTTGGATTTAATCCTGTAAAATTCAAACCCTCGGAATGGGTCAGCCTGGCCCAAAAAGCAGGCATGAAATACATGATCCTGACAGCCAAACACCACGATGGATTCTGCCTGTGGGATACAAAAACGTCAGGTTACAACATCATGCAAAGCCCGTTCAAACGGGATGTTTGCAAAGAGCTATCCGAGGCTGCACATCAGGCTGGAATGCCAATAGGTTGGTATTACTCACCTGCCGAATGGAAAGACCCCGATTGCAGGAATCCCAAAACCAACGACCAGTATGCAAAAAGAGTAGTGGAACAAGTGAGGGAATTGCTGACCAATTATGGCAAAATAGGTTTGCTCTGGATTGATTATGAAGGTTCCCCATCTCCCGTCAATCCAAAAGAAATTTATACACTCGCCAAAAAACTGCAGCCAGGAATCATCGTCAACAACCGTCTTGATGTATTTCATACCGATGAATCCCATAGTTATGTAGGTACAAACGGTGATTACGCTACTCCTGAAGGATTTGTTGCCGGTTACGGGGCTATTCCTTGGGAAACCTGCACAAACCTTGGACACCAGTGGGCCTGGAAACCAAAAGATAAGCCCCGCGAAATCAACGAGGCAGCCACTACTCTTTTAAGGTGCGTTGCAGGTAACGGCAATCTTTTGTTGAATGTAGGCCCTGATAGTCTGGGACAGATACAAACAGATTTTCAGGAACGATTAATCCAATTGGGCGACTGGATCAGGCAACGCTCTGAATCGGTTTACAATACCAAGGGTGGACCTTATACCCCAACAAATGATTACTTGTGCACCTACAACAATAAAACATTGTATATCAATATTATATCCTTATCTGGGGACACTTTGGTTTTACCAGAATTGCCGGCTAAAATTCTTAAAGCCAATATGCTGAATGGGACATCAGTTCGATTTCTTCAGCAGCAGAACAATTTAAAGTTGATTGTGCCAAAGGCTGACCGGGAGAGTATAGCCACTTTAATAACCATTTTAACAGATAA
>CAIYPA010000427.1 GCA_903927965.1 uncultured Bacteroidia bacterium
GCTGAAGTGTTTAGCGGCAACTCCTTTACAAAAACCGATGCCGAAGGGAAGTTCACCATTAAGGTCGAACCGGGATCAAAACTGATCATCGAAGCGAATAACTTTGATATTGCTACTTTTACTGTCGATGAAGCAAAGATCAGGACTAAAATTGTTCTGAATCCTACTAAATTTTTGTACGAGAATGATGCAAAAGTTAACATGGCATTCAGGCAAGCGTATGAAGGTGATGTTGTGGGTACAATCAGTAAAGTCAATACAACCGAAGTGGGAAGTTACGACAATGCGATCTGGGCTGATAACATCTTGACAGGGCGTACCTTAGGGATGATTGGAAGTAACAACATCCGAGGTATTGGGATTGGGATCAATGTCGCCGACCTTACCGGGAGCGGTTTGAATTCAGGAAACGCACTTTTTGTTGTTGATGGTTTGCCCCGTGACATAACCTCCTTGAGGTTGTCGGAAATTGCTGAAATAACAGTACTTAAAGATGTGAATGCTTCTGTTTTGTATGGAAGTGCCGCAGTGAACGGTGTCATCCTGATTACAACAAAACGTGGGGAGGCTTTTAAAAACATGTCTTCCTTCTCGGTCAATTATGGATTGTCAGCACCAAGGGCCCTTCCAAAGTATTTGAACTCAGCCGATAACATGACCTATTACAATCAGGCAAGAATAAATGATGGACTTACGGCCCAATATACCGATGCCACGATTCAAAGCTATCAGTCTGGCGACAAATACCGGTATCCCAATGTCGATTATTATTCAAGCGAGTACCTGAAGGCTTTTAAGAACTATGTTGATTTAAAAGGTGAATTTTCGGGCGGTAACGAGGTTGCCAAGTATTATTCGAATATTGGGTGGTACTCCGATGGTGGGATCCTGAATTTTGGTCAGGGAGCCAAAGCACGGAACAACATCTTCAATGTACGCGGTAATGTCGATCTGAAAATCAACAAGGACATCAAAACATCCATTGACGGAACAGCCACATTCGCTGACAACAAACGGCAACGGGGCGATTTCTGGGGTGCTGCCGCAACCAACAGGCCTTTTGAATTTGCTCCATTACTACCTTTCTCTTATATGGATGCAGCTGACCCAATGTTAAAAGGGAGGAAAAACGATGTGGATGGAATGTATCTGCTTGGTGGAAATACGACTTACCAGACCAATGCAATTGCTGATGGCTACTCAGGTGGTGTGTTGGAAAGCATTAACCGCAAATTTTCTTTTAACAACAGGGTCGATGTTGATTTGAACAAATTGACCACCGGGCTTACTTTCCACAGCAATATCAGTTTCGATTACATGATCAGTTACGATCAGACCGTGGCCAATCAGTATTCTGTTTATGAACCGACCTGGGATGCCGCGTCAGATAAAATCCTGAGCCTTAAACAATATGGTCTTGATGCACGTCCTGGTACACAGGTAGTTGGGAACACCTATTTTTACAGGAAGTTCGGGTTTTATGGCCTTTTCAGCTACGACAGGACTTTTAAGGATGTTCACCACCTTACAGGATCTTTGTTAGGTTATGGGAGCAATTCAAAGGAACAGGGTGATTTCCAAGGTGTTAAACAGGCGCATCTGGGATTGCAGGTCAACTATGTTTACAACAAGAAATACTTGGTTGATTTTAGCGGGGCCTATGTAAATTCGGTGAAGCTAAAACAAGGCAACAACAGGGGTTTTTCACCTACCCTTGGTTTAGCGTGGATGGCGAATCAGGAAGCATTCCTCTCCTCTGTTAAAGCTATTGATTATTTGAAACTTAGGTTATCTGCAGGTATCCTGAATTCAGATTTGCCAATTGGGGGGTTCTATTATTACGACAACCGCTACACCACGTCGGGCAGTTATGCCTGGGACGAAGCTGTCAGGAGCCGTTCAGGAGTCATGTCAAGCTGGCCCGACAATGCCAATCTTGGCTTTGTAAAACGGAACGAAATTAACTTTGGTCTCGAAGGTTTGTTTTTCAAAAAGACAATTGGGGCTGAAGTGAACCTATTTTATGATGTTTACAATGGTTTGGTCAGTCGTCCGAGCACACAATATCCAAGTTTCTATTCCGATTTTATCCCCTACATGAATTTTGGATCCCAAAATTATAAGGGGATCGAAATTGCACTCAATTTTAATAAATCTGTTGGGAAATGGAAATTTTATCTGGGCGTGAATGCGTTGTACATAACCTCCAAACAGACAAAAGTGGATGAGGTTTACAACAATTCCTATCAATACAGGCAGGGTCAGCCGGTCGATGCATCTTTTGGTTTGCAGGCTTTGGGCTTGTTTAAAGACCAGGCCGAAATCAGCTCAAGCC
>CAIYPA010000428.1 GCA_903927965.1 uncultured Bacteroidia bacterium
ATACCTCTGCATACCTTATCACTGGAGCATAATCAGACTGAATAGTGTAATTCGGATATTTCCCACAATAATAAACCGTATTTCCCGATACGGTTCCGGTAACAAACAGTAACTTTCTAGCATCAGCTGCATTCATCTGACTAACTGTACTTCCAGCTGCAGCGTTCAGATAATAGGATTCTGCAGAAAGAGGATGATGATACCATGCAAGGGAATTCTGTGTTCCTGCAAGGTCGGTGGAAGTAAAGGGCATCGAGAAAACCGACTCCTTTGTTGTATATGGTGTTGCAAATATACCGGCAAAGGTTGGACTAAGCGCAAATGGCACACCAGTGGTTGCTGTAAATGGTGAAGCTGCTGAAACAATTTTAGTCGCTTCTGTCTGAACTTTTGCGAAATCGTTCATGTGCAGATATATGCGGGTTTTAAAAGCAATGATTGTGTTTTTATGGACCCGTGTTGTATTCAACAAATCAGTTGAATACTTGTCAATGGCAAGTGGTTCAGCAGCATTAAGGTCAGCAAGAACTTGGGTATAAACCTCCGACACTTTACTTCTTGCCATGTCATTGTCAACTCCAGTTTTATAAGCTTTTAACCTAAGTGGTAACCCTGCACTGGCACCGTTGTCTTTGCTGTAGGGTTGGGCGTACAACATGAGCATATCAAAATAACACATTGCCCGGAGGGTCAATGCTTCGCTTTTGAATTGATTGTACTCGGCTTCGGTAATTTTCCCAGTAAGAGTACCTGCTTTCCAATTGGTATCCAACCCTTCCATAAAAATATTAATTGCATTTACGGCAGCATAAACTGCGCCCCAGAGATTAATAACCTCATTTGTTGAGGTGATTACACTATGATTCCATGTCGAATATCCGGTGACAAGGTTGGTGTTTTTTGCTATGAAATTGTCTGTCCTGATATCATTGTAAACCTGATACCTTCCTCCAAGATAATTCCCGTTTTTCATAAAGGCATATAAGCCGTTCACCTGTCCGACAACCCTGTCCTTGGTGTCGAAAGCTTGAAGTTCCCCTAAAGATGTTTTTGGATTTGGATTCAATAAATCAGTTGAGCATCCGTTAAGCACCAAAACCAAAAGGAACAATATTGATTTAATCGTATTTCTCATGATATACAAAGTTTAAATTGGTTAAAATGTAACATTTACGCCAAACGAAAAGCTTCTTGCCTGCGGGGCTGAATTTCGGTCAATACCCGGTGTGAGGTTACTATTGCCGTTTGCCGAAACTTCCGGATCTGATCCAGTATATTTGGTTATTACCAGGGCGTTGAATACCTGAGCATATAACCTTACTTTCTCTATTCCCAATGATGTTGGTAATTTTCTAAAGGTATATCCTAAAGATACATTCCTAACTTTAAGATAGTCACCCTTTTCCACGTTTTCGGTAATTGGAATTGATGAACCGTTCGATACGTTGTCATTCATTACGGGCTTCGGTATATTGGTAATGTCACCTGCCTTGCTCCAGGCTGTATTGTAAACCTCCATTGAATTGTTCCACCACCTTTGGTCCCTTAATCCAGCTTTGGATCCATTGTACAACTTGAAATCAAGGGCATATGTGAGGCTGATGGCAAAGTCAATATCTTTGTAGTTGAAATTGTTGTCCATCCCACCATAGATCTTCGGTAATGGTGAACCTGCGACAACACCGTCAGTGGTAAGCGCAATGGCAGGGGCATTGCCGCTTCCGTCCCTGTAAGTCCATTTGCTGGCTGCAGGATTCTCAAAAGCATACAAAACCTCTTTCCCGGCCTTATTGACAAAAACCCTTCTTCCGGTTGTGGGATCTACACCTCTTGTCTCAACAGCAAAAATATTTCCAATCGGATAACCGACCAACGTACGGTTTGTCGTCTCCAATGAGGAAGTTATACCTACTATTTCAGTGACACCTGGTGCAAGTGAGGTTACCTCGTTTTTCAAAGTTGATAAATTTAAAGTGGTTGTCCACTGAAAATCTTTCTTTGTAAAGTTATGGCTTGTCAAAGAGAATTCAAATCCTTTGTTGTACATGGTACCAATGTTCATCGGAATTATATTCCCTGGTATTCCTTTGGAGGGAGACTGCGGAACATTCAGAATCAGGTTGTTGATATCATTGTAGAAATAATTCACTTCAACCTGGAATTTACTCTTCATTAACCCAAAGCTTACACCAGCATCAAATTTATCACTGGTCTCCCATTTGAGGTCTGGGTTTCCAGCCTGACTGAAATTCCATGTTGGGGAAGATCCATATAATCCACCGGCATACAGCGACATGGAAGCATAATTACCAATTCCTGACATATTACCAACCTTACCATAACTGCCTTTTATGCGGATGTCTGAAAACAGTTCACCAATTTTGCTCTTCTTGATGAAATTTTCGTTCGAGAGGTTATACATAACAGATCCACCACCAAATGTTCCGAATTTCTTCCCATCAGCCAAACCTGAAAAACCATCCCGTCGAACACTGCCTTCAACATAAAAACGTTTGTCAAAGTTTGCGCTGATACGGCCAAAATACGACACAAAATAGTTTTCGTACTGGGTGCCACTTCCCATTCCGGCTGTTACCCATGAACCCTGGTAGGTTTCAAAAAAGTTGTCAGCAACATTGGTTTTCGTACCGTACCAATAGTTCCCTTTGGTGGATTGCTCTTCTGTACCACCAAGGAAAGAGAGGTTCAATTTTTCCAGAACAGTAACTGCATAGTCTGCTGTATTGGTCCATGTCCAACGTTTTAGCCGGTTAAAATCGTTTTCAGTAAATCCATTGGTGGCGTAACCA
>CAIYPA010000429.1 GCA_903927965.1 uncultured Bacteroidia bacterium
ATGCCAAATACAACCGCTTACCTCTTTCATCTAAATGAGGAAGCAACAAAGTGAATTTTTCTTCCAAACGTTTATCGTCTTGCATACATTGAATTTTGCACAAATGTACACATTATTTCATATCACATCCTAAATGCCAAACCCAGGAATATCATCATTGTCCCGTTTTTATTTGAGGGTAAAACAATGGGGGTGTTAGAAATAGGCAGACTTACTCTCTTTAATGAAACCGAAAAGGAATTCATTGCTATTTCAATGGACAGTATTGGCATCCGTGTCTATTCGGCCCTGGCCAGAAATAAGATGCATGAACTGCTTGAAGAATCACAGGTTCAGAGTGAAGAACTTCAATCCCAACAGGAAGAATTGAAACAAATGAATGAAGAACTTGAAGAGCAGACTCAATATCTGAAAGTACAACAGGAGGAGTTACAAATTACAAATGAAGAGCTGGAAGAACAAACCCAATCGTTGGAGGAGAAAAATAAAGAAGTTGAAGAATCAAGGAATGATATTGAGACGAAGACGAAACAACTTGAGATAAGCAGCAGGTACAAATCTGAATTTCTTGCAAACATGTCGCATGAGTTAAGAACTCCTCTTAACAGTTTGCTTATCCTGTCAAAAGATTTATCTGAAAACAGGAAGAAAAACCTTGATGCCATCCAAGTCGAATGCGCAGAAATAATTTACAAGAGTGGCACTGATCTTCTTATGTTAATTAATGAAGTTCTTGACCTTTCCAAGATAGAAGCGGGAAAAATGGCAATTATTGTTGAAAGCGTTTCGCTGAAATATTTTGCAGATAATATTTTTCGCGATTTTAAACATCTTGCTGAAAAAAAAGGGCTGGAACTTACATGTAAATTGGGCACCGCACTGCCTGAAACCATCCGCACCGATTTGCAACGATTGAACCAGATTGTAAAAAATCTCTTGTCCAATGCAATAAAATTCACCGAAAGAGGAAGCGTCAATATAACAATTGAATGGAATTCAGAAACGACCTTAAGCATTTCTATAAGAGATACCGGGATAGGAATACAGGAAGACAAACAAATAGCTGTATTTGAGGCTTTTCAGCAAGCCGAAGGTGGCACATCCAGAAAATACGGAGGTACGGGTTTGGGTCTTTCCATTTCAAGGGAGCTGGCCAGGTTATTAGGTGCTGAAATTAAGTTGATCAGTAAAATAAACGAAGGTTCAACTTTTTCCCTTATAATTCCACTGGAGATAGTTAACCTACAGCCATTTTCGGAGCCTTACAAAAAAACAGACCCAGGTTTCAAGATACCCAGCCCTGAACAGGATCCGAAATATGTAAATTATCCCGGTATTGCAGACGATAGGGATAAAATTACCACAGGCGATGCGATCCTGCTTATCATAGAAGACGATCTTCAATTTGCCTCTATCCTGGAAGTACAAGCCAATAAAAAGGGATTCAAATGTTTGATGGCAGCTAGTGGAGAAGATGGTTTAAATCTTGCTGCAAAATACAAACCCAATGCGATCATTTTGGATATGGGCTTGCCGGGTATTAACGGACAACAGGTATTGACCGAATTAAAAGCAAACCCATCAGTAAGGCACATTCCGGTACATATACTCTCTGCAAATGATCCGTCGATAGAAGCGATCAGGGAAGGAGCCATTGAATGTCTTGTGAAACCGATCGATAAGAAAGATCTGGATGAGGCATTGAACAGAATTGAATGCCACATCAGCAAAAGAATAAAAAACGTACTTCTTGTAGAAGACAGTGAGAATTCGAGAAAATCTTTGCGCATTCTGATTGGGAAGGGAGATGTGAACTGCCTTGAAGCTGAAACAGGTAAAATGGCAATGGAAATATATCAACAAAATCACATTGACTGCCTCATCCTTGATCTGGGTTTGCCGGATATGAGCGGGATTGACCTGATCAACAAATTGGAGAATAGTAAAGGGCAAGACATGCCACCCATCATTGTTTACACTGGCAAAGAACTTACGAAAGAAGAGAATGCAGAACTTCAAAAGCATGCTGAGGCAATAATTATAAAAGGGATCAAATCGGAAGAACGATTGTTGGATGAAACAGCTCTTTTCCTTCACAGGACAATAACCAGTCTTCCCAAATCCAAGCAAATTATCATCAACAATTTACAAAATAAGGAGGCTATATTTAATGACAAAATAATATTATTGGCAGATGATGATTCACGAAATGTTTTTGCCCTATCCAAAATATTAAATGAACGTGGAATGGTGATCATAAAAGCAGAAAATGGGAAATATGCGTTGGAGGCTTTGGATAATCATCCAGAAATTGACCTTGTATTGATGGATATTATGATGCCTGAAATGGATGGTTATGAAGCCATTAGGCAGATAAGATCTCAAAAAAAACACCATGGTTTACCTGTGATTGCGCTTACTGCAAAAGCCATGAACAATGACAAACAAAAATGCATTGATGCTGGTGCCAACGATTATATAGCAAAACCCATTGATGTTGAGCGCTTGCTATCCCTGATGCGTGTATGGATGAGTTAATAAGTATAAACAATTGCTAATTAAATAATTACAATGGAATCAGACAAACCTGTTAAAATATTGCTGGTTGACGACCGGGCAGAAAATTTATTCTCACTGGAAGTGATTTTTTCGGATGAGAATTACGTGTGTGTCAGAGCGAATTCGGGCGAAGAAGCCGTAAATATTCTCACCAATGATGAGGATTTTGCCATTATATTGATGGACGTGCAAATGCCGAAGATGGATGGATTTGAAACAGTAGAACGAATCCGGCAAAATAAAAAACTAAAACATATACCTATTATATTCCTGACTGCCAGCATGGATAGTTCAGTTCAGATATTCAAAGGCTATCTTGCCGGAGCAGTCGATTATCTTACCAAACCATTTTCTCCGGTAATTTTAAAGGCAAAAGTGGCTGTTTTTGTTGATCTGTTCAAAAAGAATTATGAATTGCTTGAGCAGGCAGAAGAGATGAAAAGGCTCAATAAAAATGTGGCTATCGAAAAATTACTTTCCAAATATACTCTGAGCCTAATCGAGGCAATCCATGATCCATTGTTTGTAATCAACCTCGAAGGTACAATAACGGATATGAACAATGCGTCAATAAAAATAACCGAAGCAATATCGCGCAGCAATTTAATTGGCGCATTATTTTCTGACTATTTCACCGACGTCCACAAGGCGGGTGAAGGTTGCCAAAAAGTACTATCTGAAGGTTTTCTTATCTGTTATCCGTTAACCTTTAAGAACAGTCAGAGAACCAATGTATTGTTCAACGGATCAGTTTACAATGATGACAGAGGAAAAGTTTTGGGGGCTGTATTGGTTGCGAGGGAAGTTTCTGCCTGAATGAGGTTTGAGAAGTTTCAAAAAAGAGGTCATACCGACCTCTTTTTTTGATTTTCTACTTATCTTAACCTTATTGACATTATCCTCCTGGTTTGACTTATTTATTTGCCAATCAGACATTTAGCTTAAATGCCATTTTCTGTGCTGTCAATGCCAGTTCTGTGGCAAGAAAACAATGATCCTGCGACATGGCAGTTTCTGTGCGGTTGACCACATCACTTACAAGTTGTTCACCATAAGGCATATACACTTGTGAGCAATCGAAATATAGTGTTTCCTTCTGGTTGACCAGGAACAAATGGTTGCCTCCTTTGCGACCGGCAATGTCAACGTACTTTCGCATTTCGATGTAACCTTCGGTACCCAGAATAAAGGTCCTGCCGTCGCCCCATGTGCTTAGGCCGTCGGGTGTGAACCAGTCGATACGGATATATCCGGAAGCGTGGGGACTGCGCACGTTCATATCGCCGAAATCACAATATTGGGGATATTTAGGATTATTGAAATTCCCAATCTGAGAAGCACTGACCTCTGCTTTTTTGGAGTTGGTGTAAAAGAGAAACTGGTCGCACTGATGTGAGCCAATGTCGCACAAAACTCCGCCAGCCTTCTCGGGCTCCCAAAACCAGCTGGGACGGGTGGTTGGATTAATTCTGTGAGGCCCTAGGCCAATCGTCTGAATAACCTTTCCGATCGCTCCTGAAAAAACAAGTTCCCCTGCTTTTACAGCCGCCGGATTGCTTAATCGTTCGCTGTAAACGATCGAATAGATGCGTTTTGTCTCTTTCTGGACTTTTTTCACCTCTTTAAATTGGTCGAAAGACAGTATGCCTGGCTTGTCGGTCATGTAGTCTTTTCCCGATTTCATGACCCGGATACCAATCGGTGCCCTGTCAACTGGAATGGCAGCACTTGCCACCAATTGAATGGATTTGTCCTCAAGGATTTCGGCTTCGCTTTTTGCAACTTTGACATTCGGATAGCGTTTCGTAAGATCGGGCAACAATTCCGGCTCCTTTGAATAGACAGCAACCAATTGACCACCACCTGCGATCAGCGAACTGACCATACCCATAATATGGTTGTGATTGATCCCAATAACCGAAAAGCGGATCGAATCCTTGGGGGCCGGACGTTTCTCCTGCTGTAGGATGATCTCCTTGACATTGTTCATGTTGGTACTGCCTTGTCCAAATAGGTCTGTTGGCAACATCGTTGCGGCTGCCAGCCCTGAAGCCGAGGCGAAAGAGTTCCTTAAAAAATTGCGTCTGTTCGATTCCATAATCTCTTATTTTGGTTTTTATTGTAATAATCTGATTTTTAGCTTAAAGAATTACCATGTTTAATCTGGGCTTTGCGATTTGATCATGGATGTGAGATGGTATCCAATAAGCATTTAGCTGTTAGGGGTCTACTCGATTGCGCGATCATTGTTTTATTTACATTTCTGACGAAATCTTAGACTATCACTCTGTAGTGTTTATTTCTAATGTAATCTTCTACAGATTTAATAAATTCGTTTAAAAAATCACAAATATATCTCTTAGCATCATCTAATTGAGAGAAAGTGGAAGAGCTACCTACTTCTATGAATGTTTTTTCTCCGTGTGCTAGCCAATTTCTTTTCTTCTTTACATCAATCAGAATTAGACCATGAATATTTTTATCATATATACTTTGAATATTGCCAATATTTATTTTCATTGAATTTGCTGTGGCAAAAATAGTCCTGGCATCTAAAGATCCTCCATAGTTAATTTCATTTGAAGCCAATGTAATAGTATCTGTGAAAATTTTATTTGCGACTTTCATTATTGTTTCTACAATTGTTTCCTTTGTCTTTTTGTCATCATGTTTATAAAGATTATTGAGCCAATATTTTTGAACAGCTTCAATAATGTCAAAATATTTTAATCTATTATCATTAATTTCATCAAATATATTTGTAATTGAATTGTAAACTGTTGATTCAATTAAGTTATATAATAATAAATATGCAGTAGAACGTAATGTGTCAATTTTAGAAGGGCTAATTGGTAATACTTTTTCTTGATCACTATTAATATCAAATGCTGAAATTTTAGGTCTCTCCATTTCAATAATTCTCAAGATTTCATAAAAAGAATCAATCTCGCCAACTCTTTTATCGAACTCCTCTCTAATTGTCATAGGTCAGTGTATTTAATTCTATGTTTTCCAAAAGACAATCTCTAACAAATTCAATTCGACCAATAACCTTGCTTTTGTTATTTGCAGCATCAGAGGTAGTCCATTTTTTAAATTCATTTGAGTTAAGCCAATCCACATTTGAAGTTGACAAGTCCGATTTTTCTCTTAAAGCTAAAATTGTACCAACAGCTATTGCTTCAAAACGAACTCTTGGGATTGATTTCGCTTTTTCTGATTTTTTAAATGCATTAGGAAAGTTATTTTCAACAAAATCTAATGTTTTTACCAACTCCACCCTCATTATTTCTTTCATGCTTTCATTAAAATCCTTGTCAATTTCAACTATGTAATCATCCATGAATCCTTTTACAGAATGAACAAAGTTTTTATAATTATTAGATAGGGCGTAAAACCTAGAAATCAGCTCTTCTTTTTCTCCCCTTAATTTCTCTGTTTTTTTTGTTGAACTAAATAGGGCGTTAAATATAGGTGACTCAGACATGTCTAAGATAAAAGAATAGAAGTTATTTCCAATGAATTTCCCTTTTCTAATTTCCGCAGGTGCTAGTCGTTCTCCACCTTCATTTACTCTTCTAAAGATATCAGCACGAATACCTTCATCAGTATTTTGATTGATAATATAAAGTTTTAATGTAGTATTTGAAAACTTTCTTTTTCTTGCCGTTTCTAAATCATTAAATATAAACCCATTAAGATAGTTTAATTCTTCTAATTCAGATAAGATTAAGTCATTATCCACGAAAGATTTAACGGATGACAATCTCTGAACTCCATCAAGTAATTCCAAATTACCATCTTCATCTAATTCAAAGGCAAACAATGGTTGTAATGGTACTCCCATAAATATAGACTCAATAAATTTGGATTGCATATTTTCCGGCCAAATAAAATTTCTTTGATATGTTGGAACATACAAACCAGAAATTGCATCATCCTCAAAATTTGATTTTTCACCTTTCAATACAAATTTTTTAAGTAGTTCTCCAATAGAAAAATCAGCAATTCTATAATTATAATCAACTTGTATCTCTTTTAATTGATTTTCTGCTTGTTCGACTTCTTCAGGTGTCTTCATATTAAATAGATAAATGTTTTTTAATACTTTTCGCAATAACTTCGCCTAATCTAACTGGTACCGCATTGCCTATTTGTCTGGCGACCATAACTGTAGAAAAGTCGTCGGCATTATCGAAAAAATCATAGTCTTTTGGAAAAGATTGAAGTATTGAAGCCTCTCTAAGTGAAATACCTCGATCTTGTTCTGGATGCCCAAAACGACCATTTCCATAACCAATACAATGTGTGGTCATCGTTGGGGACGGTTCTTCCCATTTCATTCTACCATAAACACTTGAATATGTCTTGCCTGAATTCTTTTTATGACATTCAAGTTTTAAATCTTCAGGCCAATCCTTCCAACCACCTCCGTAAGGTGTAGCTTTAATTCTTAATTTATTTATTGGTGAAAGTTTTCTAGCAAAATGAAGCTTATCTTTTGGATTAAATTCACCATCATTAATCGGGGGTAATTCACCAATAGCATCCATAACTGTAACGAAGTTTTTTTTGGTATGCGTTTTTGGTATTAAAACAATTGGTCCAAGTTTAGAAGCCATTAGAACTAATCTTTTTCTGTTTTGAGGAATTCCATACTCAGGGCTATTAACTATTTCAAAATGTACAAAATAACCTTCTAATTCTAAAGTCTTAATAAAATCGTTAAAAACTGGTTCTTTTTTAAAATTAATTAATTGAGAGACATTTTCCATTGAAATTATATGAGGCTTAGTCTCAATAATTAATCTTTGGAATTCATATAATAACTTCCACTTTTCAGAATTTTTTTTTTCAGAATCTTTAAAAGTATATGAAGAAAATGGTTGGCAAGGAGCACAACCTACTAAGATTTTTATTTTTGCATTTCCTAATAGTTTTTCAATTTCAATTGCAGTAATTTCTGTAATACTTTTGGAAATAAATTTTGAGTTGTTATTGCTTTCAAATGCAAATTTACAAGTATGATCAATATCAATACCTGCAACAACATTAAACCCTTCTCTAATAAAACCATGAGTTAGACCGCCAATGCCACAAAATAAATCTACAACTGCAATATCTTTAATATTCATTTTGTCTTTTCAACTATATTATTACTATAATTCACAAAAATACAAAAAAACTTCCATACTTTTTTCATACAAAGTATTAATATTCAGTATCTGTTTACAATTACACACCACGAATAAACAAGCACCACCGTGGTCTTTATTTCAGTTTTAATCCAATCTCAAATTGTATGTAATACATTAAATGTCAATTAATTTTGCCTATAAATATCGTTTCCATTTTTCCTTCTGTTTTAAAAGTCACCTTAATACAATCAAAATTGAAACAGCATTGCTAAAGTAACCCTTTATTCAAATGACTAAATCATTCAAACTCATTAATTTTTCAGGTTGCTAACAGTTTGAAAGTATCAATTTCCCTGACACGTGGAATCACATTGCCCGGAATGAACCATAAATAATTTAGGGTCCAGAGTAAACTAAGTCAACCAGCCACCCCCGAAACCCCCTCACAGCATAGTAAGATTCTGCACCATTATGATACACAAAGACATGGTTGTAGCGACGGTCACAAAAGAGAGCACCGCCACGTTTCCGAATCTCGAAAGGGGTTTTTACCCAGCTCGATGTTTTTAAATCGAACTCGCCAAGTTTTTGCAACTCGCGGTATTGATCTTCCGTTAAAAGTTCGATCCCCATTGCGGCAGTCATGTCACTGGCGTTGTTTTCGGGTTTAAATTCTTTCCATCTCATTGAGCAACCACAGTTTTTCAGGACTGGCTTCCAGCCTTGCCTGAATAAGTATGCTTATTCGCTATGAGAAAATTGTACAATCAAGTAATCTCTGTAAATATCAGGTTCAACTTGTGCAGATTTTTTCGGGAAAACCAGTATAGCTACAAAATACACTTGGTGCGAAAATTCTCCACCAGGCTTTTAGCCTTTCGGTGATCTACTTGATTAGCAGCGGTTTTTATTTCTTGGAAAACATATTTCTCATTCTTGGGTAAAGGTTTTTTAAACTCTATAATATGGAATAATGTGTCGTTTTTGAGGCAAAGTCTATAACCCAGCTGGTAACAGGTCTTGTTCCATTTTGGTTAGGCCGTAGGAATATAAATATCAAACGTTGCTCCTTTGTTCAATTCGCTTGTTGCAGTGATGATTCCGTTGTGATTCTCCACTATTTTTTTTACGATGGCAAGCCCGATTCCTGTACCAGCATATACATCTTTTCCGTGAAGTTTTTGGAACACTTCAAAAATGCGTTCGCTGAAATGGGGCTCAAAACCGATGCCGTTGTCTTTGATCGTGATATGGCAATAACTTTTTTCGGGTGAAAGCTTCCTATTGTTTAATTTACTGTCTTTTACGATACTGCTTTTTATTATTATGCGCGATGGTATGTCGGGTTGTGAAAATTTGAGCGCATTGCTGATGAGGTTATACATGAGCTGGCGAAACTGAAAAGCGATGATGTGTGCCGAGCAGAGTTCTGTGGCTTCGATGGTTGCATGTTTTTCCTGGATGGTATCCCTTAGTTCGGTTTTTACTTCTTCAACAATAATACTGAGGTCCATTTTTTCAAACTTGTGGTCGGTGGTGTTGATGCGGGAAAAGGCAAGCAAATCGTCGATGAGTTGCTGCATCCTTCCAGCTGCCAATTGCATCCGCTGAAAATTATATTTGCCTGTATCAGATAGGTTTTCATTTTCATTTTCGAGTATAATCGAGACAAAAGTCTGTATTTTTCGCAGTGGCTCCTGCAA
>CAIYPA010000430.1 GCA_903927965.1 uncultured Bacteroidia bacterium
CCTGACAGCCTCATACCGTCGAGATGGCGCTTCAGTGTTTGGGACAGACAATAAATGGGGCAATTTTTCCGCGGGTGGTCTTGCCTGGAAGATTTCGAAAGAAAATTTCTATGCTCCAATAAAGAAGGTGGTTAACAGTTTGAAATTGAAGGCATCATTTGGTATGAACGGTAACCAGGGACTCAGTCCTTATGGAACACTCTCGCCCGTTGCAAGCAGTGCATCGGGAGGTATCCGTTATGAATTTGGTACTCCGACCATTAACTATGGCATGAATGTAACCGCGTTGGGTAACCCAAGCCTTGGATGGGAGCAAACACAATCCACTAACTTCGGATTTGAGTCTGCCTGGTTTAATGACCGTCTGTTGTGGGATGTCGACATTTATTTTTCCCAAACCACCAATCAGCTCTTTACCAGGACTATTCCCGTAATGACCGGATTTGCAACCATGCAATCTTCCATGGGACAGGTTAACAACACGGGTTTTGAAATGACATTCAGCTCTGTAAACATCAAAAGTAAAGACTGGACGTGGAATTCGGGACTTACAACCTGGGTGAACCGGAACAAATTGGTACATCTCTATGGTGATGACTTGAACAAGGATGGAAAAGAGGATGATGATATTGCCAACAGCCGGTTTATCGGAAAACCCCTTGGTGCAATTTATGGTTACAAACAGGACGGAATTGTGCAGACTTCAGATACGCAATACATGACAGCTAATGGTGTTCCTGCTGGTACACCTAAATACGTTGATCTGGATGGAGATGGGAAAATTACTTCGGCTGACCGTGAAATTCTTGGTTATGCCTCACCCAATTTCAAAATTAACTTAAGCAATACGGTGAGTTACAAGAATTTCGAGTTTTACATGATGATTGCCGGAGTTTTCGGTGGTGGTCCTGGCTATTATGAGGCAAGTAATTCCACGGCATACATGGCCGGAGGTACCGGATTGTTTGGATCAAACAGCATTTATATTCCTTACTGGACCACTGCGAATCCATCCAATAAATATCCGTCAGCAACGTTTGCAGGTGACGGCCGTTTCCTGGGTTTGATGAGCCGTGATTTTATTCGTATTCAGGACATCAGTTTGTCCTATACATTCAATCAACCTTGGGTGAAGAATGCCGGGATAAGGCACATGAAAGTGTTTATTTCCGCTACGAATCTGGCAACCTTTACCAAATGGGAAGGTGGTGATCCTGAAGTGGGCGTGACTGTTCGTGCGAATACACCTTCGGCGTTATCTTCCTACAACCTTGGTGTAAATATTAGTTTCTAACCATTAAAGAATTAAGAAATTATGAATAAGCTTATCTATATTAAATATTTGTGGCTGATGCTGCCCTTACTGGCAGTGTTCGGTTGTAAGGATAATGAATTTTTAACGGAGAAACCAAAGACGTTCTATACAACAGATAATGCCTTTTCTTCCTCTGATCAGGTCGACCAGGTTGTGGTTGGTTGTTACTCTTATGTTCGATACATGTACAATTTGGTGGGACAAAATGACCCATGGATCGCATTTAAGGGAGCTAATGGTACTGATATTATGGATGTTCCAACAATCC
>CAIYPA010000431.1 GCA_903927965.1 uncultured Bacteroidia bacterium
ATCCTCAAAACAGGTGAGCTGCTAAAAATAATGCGAAGATCAGGAAGTTCATCGTAACATTGCCGCAATTCTTTCGACCAATCTTCATATTTGTGAATCTGATCGAGGATAAGAATTTTTCCTCCACGTTTGTAAAATTCATCTGCAAAAGAGAAAATACGTCTTTTTGCAAAATAGAAATCATTCAGGTTGACATAGAGACATTCGCGTGAATTGCCAAAATTATTGCGAATGTAGCCCAACAAAAAGGTTGTCTTTCCGACGCCCCTGAATCCCTTGATCCCGATCAACCTCTGCGACCAATCAATATCGTTATACAACTCCCTGGCTATCAAATCAGAAGATGCTTCAACCAAAATCTTATGTGCCTCAAAGAAATATTCCACTTTCAGATAACTAATTGTGCAAAAATAATCAAATAAACCACAATATTGTTATCTGGAGTTTGCATTTTAGTCTGTTTATGCTATTTATATTTAATAAAAATAAAACATTTCGCAATAAAGACGTAACAATAATAAAACAAAAAGAGGCTTGCCAGCCCCTTTTGTTTATTATTATGCAGTTGTGAATGAACCTAATCACTGTTCATCGAAACAAGAAATTCCTCGTTTGAAACGGTCTTCATCAAACGGTCCTTCACAAAATCCATCGCTTCAACAGGGTTCATCCCGTTGAGGAAATTGCGTAAGATCCAAATTTTATCAAGCATCGATTTATCAAGAAGCAAATCTTCACGACGGGTACTTGAAGCAATTATGTCAACAGATGGGAAGATCCTGCGGTTGGAAAGTTTACGGTCAAGCTGGAGTTCCATATTACCAGTTCCTTTAAACTCTTCAAAAATGACATCGTCCATTTTTGATCCTGTATCGGTCAATGCGGTTGCAAGAATGGTGAGAGAGCCTCCTTCCTCAATGTTACGGGCTGCACCAAAAAAACGTTTTGGTTTGTGCAGGGCATTTGCATCGACGCCACCAGAGAGAACTTTACCGGAAGCTGGAGCAACTGTATTGTAGGCCCTGGCAAGACGGGTAATCGAATCGAGAAGGATCACCACATCGTGGCCACATTCTACCAGACGCTTTGCTTTTTCAAGTACCATATTAGCAACACGGACATGCCTTTCAGCCGGTTCGTCAAAAGTCGAAGCAATTACTTCGGCATTGACACTCCGTGCCATATCTGTCACCTCCTCTGGTCGTTCATCGATTAATAGTACGATCATATAAACCTCAGGGTGATTGGCTGCAATAGCATTGGCTATATCCTTAAGTAACACAGTTTTACCTGTTTTAGGCTGTGCCACGATCAAACCACGTTGCCCTTTACCAATGGGTGCGAACAAATCGACCACACGGGCAGATATGCTACTTGCCTTTCCCGTAATATTGAATTTTTCATCAGGGAAGAGTGGGGTTAGATGTTCAAAAGGAACACGGTCGCGGATATATTCAGGGCTGCGTCCATTGATTTCGATTACTTTCACCAAGGGGAAATATTTCTCGCCTTCCTTTGGTGGTCGGATAATCCCATTGACGGTATCACCTGTTTTCAGACCAAATAGTTTGATCTGGGACTGGGACACATAAATATCGTCGGGTGATGTGAGGTAATTGTAATCCGAAGAGCGCAAGAACCCATATCCTTCCTGCATGATCTCCAAAACTCCTGTTGCACTGATAACCCCATCGAAATCAAAGGATTTCTCGGCCTCACGAGGTTTTGGTGGTTGATAAACAGGCCTTTGTGGGTTTTGTGGATTAACCTGAGGACTTTTTTTGGGGAAATTCTGGCGGACTGGTTGTTCTGCTTCGATTTTTTGCTCTGCGGCCAAAGCTTCGGCAACAAAAGGAGGGATCGATTCTTCGTCTAAAGTTTTTGGGGCTTTCTCCGCATCTGAAACTACTTTGGAACTTGAGGTTGCAATTGCTGCCTCGGTACGAAAAACCCTTGGCCGTCTTTCCTTTGTGTCTTTTGCCTCTATCCGGGGAGGATCAATCCGTTTGGGAAATGGCTTGATTAATGGTTGCCTTTCCACGAGAGGCTTAACCACTTCTAATGGTTTAACAGGTTCTTCAATTTCATGAACAGCTTTAATTTCAACTGGTTCTTCAATTTCCTGAAATTTGAACTCAGAGGTTTTGGGGACAGACTTAGCTTCAGGTTTCTTAATTTCAGATGCATTAACAGCCTGAATATCAAGAATTTTGTAGATTAAGTCCTGTTTTTTGAATGATTCTACCCGCTTAATATTCAACTCTTTGCCTATTTCACGCAATTCGGGTAATAGTTTCTTGCTTAACTCAAGAATGTCGTACATGATTTATTTTTGATTTTTTTGATCGTCAAACTTTTGACAATATAACACATTAAAAAAGCTGACTGCTTAATACTCTTAAATTTTGGAAGTAAATCGGGATTCAAAGAAGATTACGTGCAAGATTGAATTCGAAATCCACCACAAAAATAGATATTTGATTTGATTTCACAAATTATTGCATTTATTTTTATATAAATTTATGGAAAAAATAAATCATGTAAATTATTTTAATTATTTGTAAATTTTTATTTGTATAAATCAAATATTTTCTTTATCTTTACAATAAATGTGCATAATTATTTTTCGTAAAATACTTTCCTAACTTAAAATATTTATGAGACAGTTAAGAATAGTAAAGCAAGTCACCAATCGGGACGCCGAATCATTGGAAATGTATCTTCACGAGATTAGCAAGGTTAGACTTATCACGATAAATGATGAGATCCAACTTGCCCGAAAAATAAAAAATGGAGATCGGAAATCTTTGGAAATATTGATCAATGCCAATCTTCGGTTTGTGGTTTCAGTTGCCAAACAATATCAGAATCAGGGTTTGTCGCTTGCAGATTTAATCAACGAAGGCAATTTGGGACTGATAAAGGCTGCAAAGCGCTACGATGAAACGAGAGGATTTAAATTTATCTCCTATGCAGTTTGGTGGATCAGGCAAGCCATCCTTCAGGCAGTAGCTGAACAGTCAAGGATAGTAAGGCTTCCACTTAACAAAATTAGTTCTATTACCAAAATCAGTAAAGCCTATACAATTCTGGAGCAGAATTTCCAGCGGGAACCCTTGGCGGAGGAAATCGCAGAATTGCTGAATTTACAAGATGAAATCGTTAAAGAAGCATTGCTTACTATGAGTTTTCACCTGTCACTTGATGCACCGCTAGGTGATAATGAAAATGAGGAATATACATTTTACGATTTATTGTCAAATCAGGAGCAATTGATTCCCGACGGATTTTTGATCAATCAGTCTTTAAAAATTGAAATTTCCCGGGTCCTTGAAATGTTACCGGAACGGGAAAAGGTCATCTTGCGATATTATTACGGTTTAATTGGCGATTTCCCCCTTTCAGTTTATGAGATTTCAAACGTTCTGGGAATTACGCGCGAAAGAGTCAGGCAGTTAAAAGATAAAGCCATCCAAAAATTGAAAGAGACGGACGCAAACCAGCTTCTCCGGAATTACCTGGGCTGAACAAGCTTGATATTAATCAGATGCAAATTAATGTTTCTTACCAATCTGCCCTTAGGGTAATAAAGCCCTTGGCAGGAACAGTAAATCCATTGCCCACTTCAGTATTTCCAGCATCTTCCCCCTTTTCGCATAAATGTACAGAAGATGGCTTTCGTTCAGGCCATTCCAACTTAATAGGTTCATCCACATCAGAAAAAGAACGTATCCTTAAAATTGTAGATTTCCCATCAGCTACAGGTTTTAACAATGTAATGAAAACTTTTTCATTGCCGATCAGGACAAATGGCTTGTCAATTGGGTTTTTGTCACAAAGAACATGGACAAGGGGTTGTGCTTGTCCTGTGGCGAACCGGTTTGCACCAGCGGCACTATAAGCAGCATGTGGCAGCACACGATATCGGAAGGTTACAGGACCCTCCTGTGTTAAAGGTGTGTTTGTGTACCAATGGTTGTTCATTACCCATGAATAAATTGTAGCAGAAGGCCAAATTTTTGAAGGCCAAATATCACCCTTCCCATCCCAACTACCTGTATTGTTAGCAGTTATATCACCACTCTCGATCAAGGGTGCGTCTAGCGGACACCATGTCACACCTTTCTCCAAATTTGAAATATCCACCCAATGCTGCGCTGCTATCCAGGCCCGATTACCGGCCGGCCACTGATCCTTATCCAATTCCATTGTGCCATAGGGAATATCGACAATGGTTTTACTTTCTGGGATATCAAAATTGAACCCAAAATGGATTCCGTCCTTCGCTTCAAGAGGCAATTTGTCAACTGTATTCGAGAATTCAACCCATGGTTGATTGTTTATCAGCCTTATCCTTCTGTCCACAGAACGAACTCCTGAAGCC
>CAIYPA010000432.1 GCA_903927965.1 uncultured Bacteroidia bacterium
ATAAAGATATTGAAATAGATACATGTTTAAATACCGAATTTATTTTCATGTTATACAACATATTCTTTCATCCAGGATAAAAATAGGAACTTCCGTTCCTATTTCAAAGTCTTGCTTTGGTTTTCAAATTGAACGCATTGCCGGATGCATCTTTAATCCTGATCACTGAAAAGCCTAATCGCTTTGTTTATCGTTTTTAGACAAACAAAGGTTGAACCCCATGTACCTCGGCATACTCTTTTACCCGGTCAATTTCATCCAATGGAAAGTAATTAAATTTACTCCATTTTCGTAAATCCTTCCAGGCTAAATGGCTCTTAGGGTATGTGGTCTTATCTGGCTCATTACCAATCAGAAAGCTATATGAATCATCTTTGCCGTAAGCGTCCATTAAAAAATCAAGTACCGCTACATCCTGTCGGATATTGTAAACGTGCCTTTCAAAATCTATGATCTGTCCAAATACTGGAATTTCGTTTTTGCCGATAATGTCCACATTAACCGACATAAGCAAATTAGGGATCTCGGTAGTTGTAATTTCCTTGTCGGTATTATAATAGGTTTTAACTTTGGGATAAAATTCCTCCTTTACCCTATCGACCGACTTGGTTTTCTTTTGTACTGAACCGCTTGAATCAATATATTTTTTAAACAGGAAGCTGTACAAATCGTCATTGGCAGGCAAATCTATTTCAATGGGTTCCGAAAAATTGATCAAATTGTTGCTGTAACGGTTCATGTAGGTCAAATAGCTGAGACTAAATTTCGTACTGTGATCCGAATTGGCGAACAAAGTTTCTTTTTTTGAGTTTTCGGACAAAACTGCCGAATCAATTTGTCTGATCGTTTCGTTCAAAAACCTGTATAGAGAGGTATCTAATAATGAGTGTAATACACTGATTTTATTTTTTGAAAAAGTACAGAAAATCCCGTCAGTGGATACCAACAACAATCCAATACTGATTTTCTCCTGTATTTCAGGACGAACTACCGCCGATAATATTGAATAATGTGATTTCATGATAAAATGATTAAAATGGTGAGCGAATATACTCCAGAAATGTATCAATATCCTGATCACAAAATCAGCACCGGCCTCTCTAAAGTGGTGTATTGCCTATTGGCTGTTTGTATGCTGTGTAATGTTTGCATTTTGTTTCAGTTAAATCAATTTTACAACTCCCCTTTAAACGCCCTATCCAATAAACTCGATTTCAGGGCTTTAAGATAAACTAGTTTGGATTGCTGGGTACCAATGATTTTGAATTGCTTTTCTTCCAAACTGGTAAACCACTTAGCTATAATGTTTTGCATTTTAATTGGAGGAACCGGTACGTCAATCTCGCTCAATATTTTAAGATTAATATTTTTTTGTGCAGCCGAATTCGCCTTTCTATCCAATTGTAATTGAAGCGTTTTCAGGTAATAAAATAGGAATTCATTGTTCATTTCTTTTGGTGTGATTCCAACAACGCTATCTGGAAAACAACTGTCAAATCCTAATATTGCGACATCACCTATGTTTGCTGCAATTGTAAGGCATATTGTTCCCTTTTTCCAAAGTTTGCTTTGTTTCAAACCAAATTCAGAATAACAAACTTCATACTTTTCAATGTATTTATCGGCACTTCTTACATCTCCTGTTTGCACAAAAGGATAAATTCCACCAAACAACCTTGCATCATTTCTTGGGCGATGTTTTGATTTACCCCTTTCTACTTTAGCGACTTGATTTAATGGGTCTCTTTTCCAACTATTTCCATTTCCAAATACCTCTTCCAGTACACTCGCCATTAACGCCTTGGTATGTTTGATGTTCTCTTCGAGCAGGGCAATGCTTTTGTCGATACGGGCAAAAAGGGCATCCAGCTTCGCAACAATACGGGTTTGATCGGAAAGTGGGGGGAGAGGGATATTCATTCCCTGTATCATTCCAATCTTAAGAAATTTGGTATTTGCACCAACCGACTGTTCCTTAAAAACTTTTAGATTGTTAATTAATTGATGCTTTAAATAAATATACAATAGCTTTGCCTCTTCATTGACTGTTATAACATAGGTTCTTTGGTATGCATTAAATTTGCCATTGTAATGTTTGACATTAAAATCACCACTCGCATTATTTCCCGCTAAAAGTATTGCTTCACAGTCAAAAGCAAATTCATCAATTGAAAACGTTTCCCTCGAACAAGTGAAAAAAGGATATCTTCCATCTTCTATCATGGCATTAGAGTCCAATTTTCCTGTACGTATTTTTACCAGTTCCCCCAACTTACAATGTTTCCAATCTTTTGGCAAATTATCCATTGTACCCCTCCTCCAGAATTTGTTTGAGTTGCTCTTTATTGGGCAACACAGTTTGGTATTTTGCTGCAAAAATTTGGTTGTTGTCAACCGGTAGCGTCATTTCGACCAAGGTCTGATCTTTTTGTTTGCACAAAACAATACCTATTGTCTGATTTTCGTTTTCCTCAATTATAAAACGATCGTAATAGTTCACATACATCTGCATTTGACCAATATCCTGATGTGTTAATTCGCCGATTTTCAGGTCAATCAGTACAAAACAGTTGAGTAGCCGGTTGTAAAACGTTAAATCTATGTGATAATGCTTTTCATTGATGGTGATCCTTTTTTGCCTGGCTTCGAATAAAAAACCCTTTCCAAGTTCGAGCATAAATTCTTGTATGCGGTCGATAATGGCCGTTTCAAGCTCTTTTTCTGAGTATTGATACTGTTCCTTTAAGTTTAAGAATTCAAGGATCAATGGTTCTTTCAACACATCAACCGGCTTTTCAATCACCTGACCAACTTTGGCCAATTTCCGTATCCCATCCTTGTCGCGGCTCAAGGCCAAACGCTCGAACAAACCGGAATTGAATTGTCGTTTCATTTCGCGCAACGACCAGTTCTGTTGTAAGGCTTCAATTTCGTAGAAACTGCGTTCATTCAAATTCTCGACTTGCATCAAAAACACATAATGGGACCAACTCAGCCATACCGGTCGATTTCCTGGCCCCAATTTCGCAGACACTGTCTGCGAAATTGCGTCAGATTCCATAACTGTCTTATTTTGTTCAGGTTCCAATAACGCAGACAGTGTCTGCGATTTTGAAAACAAGAGGAAAAAATTGCGCATCAGCTCCAGATTTTTGGCCGAAAAGCCCATCCCATATTGGGAGGTCAATCGTTCTGAAAGTGTTTTAATCAAGCGTTTCCCATATTGCGCCCGGCGGATCCCATCTTGCTCATCGTCAACGATATATTTTCCAATGTGATAGTTTACATACAGTTGAGAGTAATTGATTGAACGGATAATGGTTTGCTGCCCCTTCTCTATAAGTTGGGCAATGTTTTGGAAAAGAGGATCAATATTCATTTCTTGTTTATCCATTGTACCCCTCCTCCAGAATTTGTTCCACCTCTTCCATCAACTGTGCAATCACCACATCGTTCTTTTTGATATGCGCCATGATTTCGAGGGGCGGCAGATGGTCGATGTCGTTGTTCGTATTGGGATTTTTGGCAGAAAGGTCGGTGTCGATAATATCGGCAATTTTTACAACCCACGAATTGGAAGATAACCCACGATTTGCAGATAATTCCACAAACTGCTGCAAATGATCGTATTGGATTGGTTTGTTCTTCGTGAGCTTTTGTTCTGGGTTACATTCGTAATACCAGATTTCGGTGGTGGCGCCTGTCCGGTCAAAAAACAGCACGTTGGTTTTTACACCGCTGTAGGGCAAAAACACCCCTGCCGGAAGGCTCAGGATCGTGTGCACATTAAAATTGGACAACAGCTCCTCCTTCACGTTCTTAAACGCGCTGCCCGTCTGGAACAAGACCCCTTCCGGAACAACAATGGCAGCTTTCCCACTTTTTTTCAGGCTTTTCATAAAGTGCTGCAAGAAAAGCAGTTCCGTGGCATTGCTTTGGATCGGGAAATTTTGCTGGATCTGTGGCTTCTCCTTTCCGCCAAAGGGTGGATTGGCCGCGATCAGGTCGTAACGGTCCTTCTCCTGTATGTCGCGGATATTGGCCGTGAGGGTGTTCTGCTTGTAAATGTTGGGGCTTTCGATGCCGTGCAAAATCATGTTCATCACCCCCATGATATAGGCCAACGGTGTTTTCTCGTTCCCAAAAAAGGTCTCCTCGTGAAGGAATTTCCATTGTCCGGTCGAGAGTTTGTTGCGGTGGTTGTTCTTGATGTAATCGAACCCTTCGATCAGGAACCCGCAACTGCCGGTCGCGCCGTCGTACATGGTTTGTCCGGGTTTGGGTTGCAGCACCTCCACAATGGCACGGATCACAGCCCTTGGCGTATAGAACTCGCCCGAGTTGCCACCATCGCTCCCCATTCCCTGCAACAGGTTTTCGTACACATGCGACAGCTCGAACAGCTCGTCCTTCGATTGGAAGTTCAGGCTGTCGATAATGTCGAGTACTTCGCGCAACGTGTGCCCGCTTGCGATCCGGTTGTCCATAAACTCGAAGATGTTCCCGATCTTGTATTTTACCGATTTCAGGTCGGCCAAGTCGAATTTGAACCCTTTGAGGTAGGGGAACAATTTCGTGTTCACAAACTGCGTGAGATCGCTGCCTGTTTTTGAGTTCTTTACATCGGTTTTCCCATCTTCGGTTTTGGGGCAGGCCCATTGGTTCCAGCGGAATTCATCGGTAATGATCCGGTCGTAGCGGGTATTGTTGAGCAGGGCTTCCCCCTCTTTTTCCTCCTCGAAGTCGTTGAGAAATTTGAGGAACAGGATCCAGGAGATTTGTTCAGTGTAGTGCATTGCCCCGCTGATCCCATCATCGCGGCGGAGGATATCGGTAATCCGGTCTATTTTTTGCTGAAGTTCCATTCGGAATATATGTAATTGAATATTAATGAATTATAATTTTATGGGTTAATTTGCCCATAAATGATGTTTATGGGTAAATATGCCCATATTGAGCCCACCAGAAAAGCCTTCTTTTGCCACAACTTGTCCCGACCTTCGGGAAAGACACAAAAGCACAAAGCCTTCACTTAGGCTACAAAGATGATCATAAAATCTTTGTGAAATCTTTGTGCCTTAGCGTCTTCGTGGCATTTTTTGTTTTTTCTTTTCGGAGAGAACTCACTTAATGAAGCGTAACTAATTATTAAATAGTTGTTTGCATTCCATATAAAAATGAGTTAACGAGGTAAGGTTTTCAGATTGTTTATTCTGTATAAAATGTCCTATTGCAAAATTCTCGTTAGTTTTAACTAGTTGATCCGGAATTTTACGCTTAACCTTCCTGTTTATTTTTACCTGAGATTTATTTCCGGTGCCGAAAACACGAATACCGATTGTTTTTAAGTTTTTGGCATTTTCACCTGTCGTTTTTTCAAAAATCATTTTCACCAGAGGATGTGTTGAACGTATTTGACTTGTTGCCTTGACAACGCTATCGTCAGTTTTTGCCTTTTTCAATTCCAGAATAAAGCAGATGACTTCATCGTCAATGACTTTAAATAAAATGTAATCAGCAATATCACGACAGATTTCGTCAGAGAAACATGCCCACAGGGATTCTCTTTCATCATCTTTGGGCCGTATAATTACAAGGTTTTCATTGTCCTCGTATCTTGAAAACGGGACATTCATTTCCTCATTTATTTCTGCAAGTTCTCTTTGGTGATGACTGTACCTTTGGTGAATACCTTGGTTTATTCTTGATATCAATTCAGTTGCAGACATATTCAATCCAGGTTTTCGTAAAGTTCGTACAGTTCATTGGTCCTGGAATTCAATTCGTTCAGACAGCTATCGATCGAAGCAATGTCCACTCCATCATCCCTGATTTCAAGATTCTCGATTTTAACCTGAGTTTTAACTTTTACACCGTTCAGATAGAGTGCCTGCATTTTTGCTTTGTCGAGATAATCAACTGGTTTATAACCCCATTTGGCAGTTTCTTCCTGTTTCCCCTTTCCATTCAGGACACCCACCAGGCACAGATTATTCAGTTCTGCAATGATGTAATCGCTGTGAGTGCTCATCCAGACTTTCACCCCCGCATTTGAAATCCGGGCCAAAATCCTGGCAAAGAGGATTTGAAGGTTGGGGTGGAGGTTCATTTCGGGTTCATCAATCATCACCATGTCACCTTTTGACGCAATGTGCTTTAAGAAAAAGATAATGCTTGAAATGGTTTTGATAAACGATGCGCTCAAATGAACCGGAACCCGTTTCGTATGGCCTTTGTCCGGTGCAAATTCCACTTCGCCATCGCTATTCACGAGGATCTCGCCATGAAGGATTTCTTTTTCGATTTCAACTGCCAGGTCAATGAAAACCTGATCTGCCTCTGATTTGGTCAATTGTGTCAAATCCTGGGCTTGCCTGAGGGCATCTTCAATGGCTTCCGGATAACGCCCCGCATTTTTCCGAAGGTAATTGGGCAAGTCATTTTCTTGATCATTCTCAAGAAGCAAGGATTGCATCTTGTCTATCATTTCAGATCGCTTCAACGACAGTTCTTTGCTGAAAGTATATAAAGAATTTCGTTCTACCGGGATATAAAATACTCTTTTTATATAACTGTTAACCAATATGTTCTCGCAAATATAATTGGATAAAAAAATGTTGAGCAGACCTTTAATTGAGAATTCGGTTGTAATTTTTTCATCGCTTATACTTACTTCTACAAGTGATTTATCAGCTTCTTTGTGAATTTTTAATGAATCAGTACTACGAGAACTGAAAGTTAGATCGGATTTGTTCTTCAGAAAATGATTGTATTTATCTTCAAGATTCAGAAAATCAATCGATAAATGTTTAAAAAGCGTACTTGCACTGCGCTTGTCAATTCCCATTAAAATATTGATATTTTGCCTGTAGGAATTGATTATCTCATCTATGAAAACTTTGACTTTATCCAATGTAAGATCAAATGATACTGGATTTTCTTTTGTAATTTTGATCTTTTTCAACTCTCCGAATAAAACATTATCTGAGTTTTTATTGGGGAAAGTGCTGGGGCTATTTAAACTTTTAATCAATCCGTAAACGAGATATCCCAGGTATGTTTTGCCCAAACCATTTCCTCCTGTAACAAGGGTAAAATCCTTGCTTAAATCGATCGTATAATTTTGCTTCCCTTTTACAGGACCAAAATTTGTAATTGTTAGTTTCATCTTGTTTTTATTTCACCCGTAAAAATACAAATTTTAAGTACATCAACTCGCATACAGGTTCTCCTGCAATTTGTAAAAAGCATCGATCAGGTTCTGGTAACTTCCAAATACACTTGCTGCTTCCCTGTTGGTTCCCAGGTTGTTGAGTTCGATCAACGTGGAGAGTCGGTCGCGCCGAAGTTCCCTGATGCCATCGGTTTCGTATCGGTCGAGGATAAAATGGAGAAAATCGCGGGCTTTCAGATTGGCAAAAACCTCAAAAAATGAATTGTCCCCTTTTACATGGGCAGCCCTTTGGGTACGGGTGATCAGGTTGTATTCGTACGAGATATGCATCAGGATATCAAAGACATCGCTGCGTTCCGCCTCGAAAATCTTCCTAAGGAAATCGAGCTCCTGATCGTCAATCCCGGTTTCCGACAATTTCACGAGCAGCTCTTCCCTGGTTTCGGGCTTCGACCACAAATGGCGCAACTCCTCCTCGCTGTGGTACAAATCGGGTATCGCTCCAACCAGCTTTTCAAGGAACTGCAACGTTGTGAGGGGCTTCCCGGTCTGGTAGTCGATGTACCTGATTTCGATATCCAAGATTTTTAGTTCCTTGCCATTCGAAAGTTGGATCACAATTTTGGGTGGCCGTGGCGGCCGTGGCGAAGGTGGAAGTGGTGGATCCCCACCTGGGCCGGTATTGCCACCGCCTCCGGTAGTAGTGCCACCTGTCCTGTCGCCCCCTTCCCCGGTTTCACCTTCTGGCAGGCCGTCCCAATCGGGGTCATAAAAATGGTCGGTCGCCTCTTCCGAGAAATCGATGATCGTGAAAAAGTCTTTTCCCTCAAATAACCGTGTCCCGCGCCCCACGATCTGCTTGAATTCCACCATCGAACCAACTTCACGGACCAATACAATATTCCGCACGTTCCGGGCATCGACTCCTGTGGTGAGCATTTGCGAAGAGGTAAGGATGACAGGAATGTCGAGATCGTTGTTCTGGAACTTCTCCAGCAAATCGCGGCCAGTCTTCCCTTCGTCACTTGTAATCCTGACACAGTAACTTGGGTCGGCTACTTTCTTGAATTTGTTGATGGCATCGCGCATATCCAGCGCATGTTCCTGATCGACACAAAATACGATGGTCTTGTCCATCGGATTGATGTTGTCGAGAATTCCCTGTGCGATCAGTTCAATCTGTTTGGGGATGACGATGATCTTGTTGAATTCGCGCTTGCGGTAGATGCGCCGTTCTTCTACAGCACCTTCCAAAACCTTGTCGGCATTGGTATAGATATAGGTATCGATGTTGGTGCGTACTTTCTTCACTTTATAGGGGCTTAGAAAGCCGTCGTTGATCCCTTCCTTGAGCGAATATTGGTAAACTGGTTTCTGGAAATAATCGTAGGTATCCACATTGTCGTCGCGTTTCGGTGTCGCCGTAAGTCCCAGATGGACAGCCGACCCAAAATAATCGAGGATCTCCCGCCATGAGCCATCCTCGTTTGCACTTCCGCGGTGACATTCGTCAATGACAATCAGGTCGAAGAAATTTTTTGGATATTGCTTGTAATAACCGCCAATGTTCTCTTTCTCGCTGATGGCCTGATAGATGGCAAAGAAGATAAACGCATTCGTAGGTATAATTCCATGGCGTGCTGCCACTTCAGAGCCATCAATTTTGATCAGGTCCTTTTCGTACGGGTCATTAAAAGTGTTGATGGCCTGATCCGCCAACACGTTCCGGTCGGCAAGGAAAAGTATTTTCGCTCGGCGATCTGCATGGTCCAGGTTCCACTTTACCGACAACAGCTTATGCACAATCTGAAAAGCGATGAAGGTTTTGCCCGTGCCGGTAGCCAGGGTCAGCAAGATCCGCTTTTTGTTGTCAGCAATCGCCTCAATGGCTTTGTTCACAGCGATTTCCTGATAATACCGGGGCATTTTATCACCGGTCAGGTAAAAAGGGATACCGAGCAATTGGGTCTTCAGCGAAGTCAGGTTTTCAATGGAAGCATGGAAAAGGGTTTCGGGTGTCGGAAAATTGTCGATGTAATCTCCTGTTCCCGTGCTCATGTCAAATTGGTAAATCTTTTCGCCGTTGGTGGCAAAAACAAATTTCACTTTTAGCTTTTCGGCATATTCAATCGCCTGCTGAAGCCCATCCGTAGGGTGTTTTCCCAACTTTTTGGCTTCGATAATGGCCAAATTGGTGTTTTTGTACCTGAGCAAATAATCGACAAACAGCCGTTTACCGCGTTTCCCGCCAAGGAGTTTCCTGCCATCGGTGAAATAGTATTCCCTATGAACATATTTATCCCAACCACTTTCCTTTAGTTTAGGGTCAATGTATTGGGCCCGGGTGTCCGATTCGGTAAAACACATTTCGATTGAATTATTTTTATCAAAACTAAGGTTTTATACTGGAATAACAATAAATCGGCAAATCAAAGTGCAAATGGTTTAAAAGCAGCGAATAATGGGAGATTTGAAAATTTGTCGATTTGAAAATTTGCAAATGGTTATAAAACCAATGGTCATTATTGGAGTGACTGATTGACCACTTGGGTTGAGTTTTTGTTTAATGATTCCTAGACAAACCTTATTTTCAATTTTTCGACCTTAGTAACACTGTTAAAGGCTAACAACAAACAAAACCATATTGCCTTATTATCAATGTTTTAAAGACAATTTCCATTAAATATAAATGTTCAAATCTAGTCTTAGTGTCCGGGTGACTGTTGTTGCGTTGGATAATCACCGGGACACTTCATCCTGGAGTTTGTTTATCAGTATGAATTCAATCTACAAAGGGTTTATTAAATGTTGAATCTTTTCTGAAATTTCTGATTGCGCAGCTACATATTACAAATTTTAGGCAATTCTGAATTCCCCATCTAGCAGTTCAACATTAAAATTCACTTTTGCTTTTAAAGCACCAAATACTCTCAATATCGTTTCAATAGTCACATTTTTTGCATTTCTTTCAATACGTGAAATTTGAGACTTTTGGACTCCAATCATATCTCCAAGTTCTGTTTGGGTGAGATTTCTTTCTTTTCGGGTACGTTTGATCATTTCACCTAAGAGGTCAAGTCTGAGCTCATATTCGTATTTGTCACGTTTCTCTGAACCCAATTTCCCAATGTATTTATCTTTGGCTTGATCTAACGTATATATTTTCAAGTTATTTGTGTTTTCCATATCTTCTATATTTTATTTTTATTCTTTTGTTCAAAGTAAAGTTTCATAATTGCTTTCGCTTTTTCAATCTCACTCCTTGGTGTTTTATCTGTTTTCTTGATAAATCCATTAGTAGCAACAACCAATATGTCAATTTTATCGGTTTTATCCCAAAATGCAAGAATCCGATAACAAGTCTTATTGAATAATGACCGAAATTCCCAGATTTCATCATCCATTTTTTTAAACAGTTCAGAATCTGTAATATACTTTGATTTGTCAATATTATACAATATTTTTTCCTTTGACTTTTCTCCGAGCGTATCTAAAAAATCCCAAACTTCACCAAGTAGTAAGACGTCAAACTTCTGGTTCATACATGAATTTTAAACAACGCAAAATTAACAAATTGTTCTAATATATAGCAACTTTTCTTGTAATAAACTCTGCTTTATGTTGAAAAAGGAACATCAAAGGAATATCCAACCGCTCGTTCCACGATTTTTCGGTGTGGTCTTTGCCTGGAAAATAACGGGTCATCCAGTACTTGCTGGTAAATCCTTTTGATCTCATCACCTCGTCAACCTTTTTTTGGATAGGGGGATAGAAAATGTCTACGGTTTTGTCTCCACAATCGAAATAGATTTTGTGTTTTTTGGGATTTGGAAGGTTGTTTTTCAGGTATTTGATGAAAGCTTCCTGGACCGGATTGTTCTCTGGCGAAAATGTCCCAAGCCAATGCGTTGAAATACAGGCTGCACCACCAAATATCTCTGGGTATTTGCAAATGGCATACATCGAAATCAATCCGCCCATACTGCTGCCCGCAATAAAAGTATGTTTCCGGTCAGTGTAAACAGCATATTTTTTGTCAATCAATGGTTTGAGTTCCGTAACAATAAATTTCAAATAGTTGTCGGAGTTGGGCTGAAAGTTTTCGGTTGACCTCCCCGATTTTTGAAGCTGTTTCACAACAGTGTCTTTTTCTGTTTTTGTAAGGTCCTCAAAAGGTTGCTGAGGAAAGTAATTGGCATGGCGCTTTTCTCCGATGCTGTAAATACCGACAACAATAAAATTTCGTATCTTCTTATCATTCATTAATTTAGATGCGACATCATCTACATTCCATGATTGATGGTTCCATGTTGTTGTCGAGTCAAACAACATTTGACCGTCGTGCATGTAAAGCACCTCGAATTTCTTTTTGCCATCGTAACCAACTGGCAACCAAATATCAACACTTCTCGTTTCCACCAATTTGGATGGGAAGTTTTCGATGTGGTCAATTTTCCCTGAAATGACTTTCTGAATATTTTGGGCTTTAGCAAAGCTGACAACTAAAAGTAGGGAAATGATTAAGAGTGGTTTCATGTTATGTAATGTAAGGTGTGAAGGCAAAATTTGCCGCCAATGACATTGAAAATAAACTGAAATTAGCGGCAAATTATTACAATTATTCCTGTTCCGGGGAGATGTATTTATAAACGATTCCGGCTAAAATTGCGCCAACGATGGGTGCTACCCAAAATAGCCACAATTGGCCCAATGCCCAATCTCCTGCAAAGAGTGCCTGACTTGTGCTACGGGCTGGATTGACTGACGTATTGGTAACGGGAATGCTGATTAAATGAATCAATGTCAGGCCTAGTCCGATTGCCAATCCCGCAAAACCTTTCGGAGCTTTTGAATGGGTCGAACCTAAAATGATGACCAAAAACAAAAAGGTCATCACAATTTCAGTAATTAATGCTGCAAGCATACTGTATCCCCCTGGGGAATGTTCGCCATATCCATTTGCAGCAAACCCGCCAATTTCAAATCCCGGTTTTCCACTTGCAATGAGGTACAAAATGCCGGCACCTGCAATACCGCCCAATACTTGCGAAGCAATGTAAGGTAACAGATCCTTTCTTTCGAAGCGGCCTCCGACCCAAAGCCCAATCGATACGGCAGGGTTCAAATGGCAACCCGAGATGTGCCCGATAGCATAAGCCATCGTGACAACGGTCAGACCGAATGCAATGGCCACCCCAACAAATCCGATTCCCAACTGAGGGTACGCCGCTGCTAAAACAGCGCTTCCACAACCGCCCAAAACCAACCAAAAAGTCCCGATAAATTCTGCAATTAGTTTCTTCATAATGAACATTTTTAAATGATTATTGAGGAAAAACATTTAACTTCAGGAAAGGTTTAACTACTACAAAAATTGTCGATGAAACCACAAACCTTCATACTTTCCCTGTCCCAATGAAAGATATTTTTACAAGCAAGTGTAAGAGGGTGGTGAGGTGATTAAGGATTCAATGATTCTGAAAGATTTTTAGCAATCTCTTCATTTTCAAGTCCGTTTATTAAGGCTATTCCATTTTTGATCTCTCCATTCACAAGGGGTATAGAATAAATCTGGTTCTCGATGATAAATGCAACGCTGTTTCCAATGTTTTTTCTGGTCAGTTCTGCCCATTTATCGGCACCTTTTGAATTGAAATAGATTTCTACCTTATTGCCGTTGCACTTCGTCCTTTTAATGTCGGAATTGTCGATACCCGGAATGGATTTCAAAGCAACTATACCATAGTATTTTTGTTCATTATCAACGGTATAAAAGGTTTTCGCCAATTTGAAGTTTTCTTTTGACAGATCAATTTGATAAACCATTGAATCGGCCTTGGGGGTGTAGCCGATTGTTGACTGTTGCTGATCCTTCTCAATCACGATGTGCCGATTCCGGAGGGTATCCATTATCGCGTTTGGGATTTCAGTGATTTTGACGGTTTCATAGATTCCGAAGGAGACCCTATTGGGTTTTGTTTTTACACTGGATTGGCATGAGCAAAAAATCACGAGCAATATCGCCGCATTAAAAAGGAATGTTTTCATAATTTCTGATTTTTATTGTTTTTAAATTCTTTAAAATATTCTTCAATGGAGTTGACGTAGCTTTCATAGGCATCGATCCCTTTTTCCGTGATTTCACAGGTTGTCAGGGGATAGTTTCCTTTAAACGATTTCTGGATGTCAATGTATTCAGCTTCCTTCAGCTTCGTCAGCTGGAAACTTAAGTTTCCTTTGGTTGTGCCTGTATTTTCAAGAAGGAAACCAAACTCGGCAGATTTGACACTGATCAACAGCGACATAATGGCAAGTCTCACCTGAGAATGAAGTATGGGGTCTAAATCCTTTAGCATACCTTTAGCTATTTCGTTTATAGAACAGGATATGTCCTGGCACAATAAAAGCAATCAGCCAGGCGGCAGCTTCAAGAAGCAGCTGTTCCTCAAGTTTAAACCACGAACTTGCAAATGCCAGCAATGCAAAGGCAATTCCACCAAAAATCACAGGCTTGTAACGGATAATGCCTCCTGTAACCACCACTGCAAAGGCAATAAACATCATAAAGATGGGATGTTGAAGTTCCAGATTGGCCACATGGATGACATTGTGGATGATCATACTGGTGATTGAAAGACAGCAAATCAATGAGAACCAAATATATCGGAGCGAAATTCCGATATAGGTCTGCACTTTTCTCCTTTCCTTCAGGATATAATAAATGGTGAAGACGATTGCCAGTAACCCGATCACATTTCCGATATATCCAAATATTTTCTGAACCTGAAAGGTTGTAACCGTTTTTTTGAACACATAGCTGGAAATGTAGCTGTAAAACATCACCCATCCCCAAAGAATAAATAAAATTCCATCATTTTTCAGTTTTTTTTGCGAAACCTGAATCATTTCCCTGATCACCTGAAGCGATTGGCGTTCATCGAATGGATCTGAATTTGGCTGATTTGTTTCCATGACATTTTAAGTTAATAAATAAAACTGGTTTGCGATACAAACTTAATATAGTTTGTATCGCAAACCAAATATTTTAGCAATTATTTTGAAGAAAAAATGTTGTCAGGATACGTTGTAAATACTTTGGTGGAATTTTCCCGAGAATCGGGACAAGTTGTGTTTTAGTGGCATAAATTGGAATTCAAAAACCTTGAGTCCACTCCGAAAAGCCTTCTTCTGCCACGAAGACACAAAGGCTCAAAGGTTTCACTAAGGATATAGTGCTGGTATTTAAATCTTTGTGAAAACTTGGTGTCTTAGAGTCTTTGTGGCATTTATTGTTTTTTATCTTTTCGGAATGGATTCAACCTTAAGTATATCAAATTGGAATTCAATATTTAAATGTTTAATTAATAAGACGATTACCAAACGAATGGAATAATTTTATATCTGGTTTCCCTGGAATACTCAGGGTATCCTTCCAATTCTTCATTTAAAGTCCTATCCTCAAGTGAGGTCCTGATGATAAAGAGGATAATCGACCCACTTACCGGTATGATACTCCATAACGAGCCAAACAACAATGGAAATCCCACTGCCTGAACGATTGAACCCAGATAGGCGGGATGCCTGACGAACTTGTATAATCCTGTCTTGCAAACAGTATGGTTCCTGTCTGTCTGAATCCTGACCGTACTTGAAAAAAACTTGTTCTGTTTCTGGGCAACCAGAAATAACAATTGCCCGGAAACAGTCAGGATCATCCCCAACAGCGTTAAACTCATGTGAAATTCAGGTGACCAATAGTAACGACCGGAATCTAGTCCTGCAACGATATACATCGCAATTGTAACAAGGAGCGACAATCCCAAAATGGCTTTGTCCCATTGTTTGGTATTTTCTCCCGGCTTAGAGCGTTCTTTCAACAATTCTGGATCGATCCGAAGGACAGTATAGCTTAACAGGCCCATTACAAAACCGATCGACACATAGACCCATCCCTGCCAATATCCGATCCGACCTGCACTAATAAACAAGATTGAAAAGAAAAGGCTTGTGCCGATAACCTGTTTGATCCAATAAGGTGTTTTCATGTCCACAAATCTTTAAACAAATATAAAGATTTCCAAAGTAAATGAGTCTTTTTTTTGTTTTGACTGCCACTTTTGCCGGAATTTTTAGGAAAGGCATCCCAAAATATAGATATGCAGACTAAATTATTGATTTATTGGAGCTTAGTATTTTAGGACAACTTTCAAAATCTCGTTTTTCTCACGATTGGGCCGGGCGATTTCCAATCGCTCATTTACCGCGATTGGAAATCGCAGGACCCGATCTGGAAAGGAATTAACGGTCTGCGAGCAAAACTTCATAAAGATCCAAACTCCATCGGACAGGGAGACCATAAGTTTAAAGTTGGTGACAAAATATGCCTATATTTTAATGTATTAACATTCAACAAATTACTAAAAACAAAATTATATGAAGATTGCTTCAAATAATGAGTTGTTTTCAAAACCAAATTATCGTTATAAACGACAAACCATTAACCCCTCGTTGCAAACGAGGGGGATCGCTGGGGATTTTCAATTTTTTCTTAATTCGTCAATGTATTTTTCCAGTTTGTCCAATTTATCAATATATCTCCAAAATTGCCAACCATTTGTTGAAATATTTTCATGTGCTCCTAATTCAATTTTTGCAATTGAACCAGCTGCTGAAGGCGATTCGTAAATTTTTCCATTGAACAAAACAAAGCCATTTTTCGGATTAAATTTTGCTGTTATTTCACTTCCAAGGTATGTCGCAAATATTTCAATCATATTTTGTTGGTCAATAGCATTATCAATCGCTAATGTTTGATTGCTTTTTTGTCTGTTACAAAATCGATGAGTTATTTGGGCATTTTCCAAACTTGTTTTTCCACCTTCTGAATACGGTAAAATATGGTCAATTTCTGCGTCATCAAATTCTAATATTTGCTGGCTACAAATTTTACATGTTCTATCAAGTAAAAACAATTGTTTCTTTAAATTGTAGGGGAATATTCTTGGTTCAATTGAATTTGTTCCAACTATTTTTTCAAGATTATCTAACCAAATTTTAAATCTTGTTTGTAGTGCATTTCTATCACTCGTACTTATTTCAATGCTTTCAATAAACTTGTCATCATAACTCATTAATTTTATTAAGCTTTCTCTTATTTCATCTGCTTTTGGCATTATCTGATGCTTTTCGTAATTTACAAAACCGCACATTTGAATATCATATAATGACATATTGATATTTTTATTCCATTTTCCAAAAACACTTTCTTTATTACCAAATACAAAGCGTCTAAATGCATATTCGCCAAAAACTGAATAAACTAATTCCAAACTTTTTTTAAAGCGTACTTTGTATTCTTTTTGTTTATCAAATGAAATATGGCGATTATCTCTTAATTCTTTGTTGCAAAATTGCTTTATACTTGGCTTGTAATTTAAATATGATTTTTCTGAAATTGCAAAAAAACGCAAAATCATACCCCGATAGATCATACGTTTCTTATAGTTGTCATTTAAAACCAATTTATGAAATAATTCATAATTTTCAAGTTCTGCCAGAAGTTTAATATATTCTCCACGGTAAATAACATTTCTAATTTCATCTTCATTTAAACGAACAGATCCAGTATTTAATCGTTCAAATATATCAAATTTAATATCGTCTTGCGATTCTTTTTTTATTATTGTGCATGGAAGTTTTGTAGTAAATATTTTTTGTTGTAAACTTCTATCTAAATCTGTGAATTTCTTTTTATTAAGTTCGGTTAAAATTTTCAGACTTGAAAGAGTAAAATCGCGATTATCAGGATATTTGCCTTTTATAAAGGAAATAAATGACGTTAATCTTTGTTGACCGTCAATAACACTAAATGTATTATCTTTTTCTTCGGCAAGATAAATCACTGGAATGGGAACGTCCATTAAAATTGATTCAATCAAGCGGCTGCTAAGCTTATTATCCATTACAAATTTGCGTTGATATTCCGGTCGAACAATCAAAGAACCTTCTTCTTCCATTAAACGAAGTTCCCTAATTGAAAAATGAATTATCTCTGAAAATATTTTCCTATTAATATTTTCAGGCAATACAAGTGCTGTATCATCGTTTACTTCATTATTCTCATACAATTCAAATTCTTCTTCCATTTTATTATATATCAATGTTTTATATTTATTTTACTATTTCTGCTATTTACTGTTTAACCACTACTTATGTACATATTTCAGGTTTAGTTTAAAATCGCCACATATGTAATCTATTAAATTTTAATTAATTAGAAATTCTTAAACAATTTGGTTCATTTTAATATTCCGTCTCCTTACCTTTCTGTATCCAAAATGATTGAAAACGCATCCGTAAAAGTAACCATTTTCCAACACTAAAATATCCCAACAATATTTTTATCCAGATTAGTGATAGTCTCACTCCAAGTGAGGCTATCACTTTTCACTCATTAACCCTTTCCTGCATTTATCGTATTTCTGCAATAAATTGACTGAATTGTCCAAAGACGAAAAATTAAATTAGCTACATTAGGGAATTGGAAAAGGGAAACAAAATGGAAATTAATAGAAATATATTGTAATGTATATCAATTAGTTATGAATGTAATTAAAAAACAACTTTTGCTTGCATTGTTTGGGTTGTGCTGCGGTTTGGCGGCGAATGGTCAAACGGTGTATGTGGCAACAACAGGGAACGACAAAAACATCGGGACAAAGGAAAAACCGGTTGCCACGTTCGGGAAAGCGCAGGCACTGGTCAGGAAACTGTCGGGAGAAAAACCTGTCGATGTGGTATTTGCCAATGGGACTTACTACCTTCCCCAAACGGTAAAGTTTACTGCCGAAGACAGCAAGAGCGCTTTGGTTACATATTGTGCTGCCGAAGAAGGGAAAGCCATCCTGAGCGGTGGAAGTTTGCTAAATCTAAAATGGAAACCTTATAAAGATAGGATTTTTGTGGCAGAAATCAACGGAAATCCTATCATCGATCAATTGTACATCAACGGTGAACGACAGCGGATGGCTAGGTTTCCGAATGCGGTCGCCGGTAAAAACGTGTTCGATACCTGGGAACTCAACCACAGCGCCAAAGCCGATCCGGCCAATTATCCGCTCACTCCTGAACGGATTGCGCGTTGGAAAAATCCCGAAGGTGGCTATATCCACGCCATGCACTCGGCCTTGTGGGGCGATATGCACTGGATCATCAAAGGGAAAAATCCCGATGGCACCCTAAATTATGAAGGTGGATGGCAGAACAACCGTCCCTCGGCCATGCACCCCGTTTACAGGATGGTTGAAAATATCTTTGAGGAGCTGGATGCACCGGGAGAATGGTTTTACAACGCCAAAGAGCATAAACTCTATTACCTACCGGAAACTGATACCGACCTGAAAACTGCCAAAGTAGAAATTGTAAGGTTGAGCCATCTGATCGAATTCAACGGTTCCAAAGCACAGCCTGTAAAGAACATCCAATTGAAAGGGTTTGTCTTTCGTCATGCGGCCCGGACTTTTATGGAGAATAAGGAGCCGTTGTTGCGTTCCGACTGGACTGTTTATCGTGGCGGGGCAGTTGTTTACAATGGTGCAGAAGATTGTGGCATCACCGATTGCGAGTTCGACCAGGTGGGTGGTAATACTATTTTTGTAAACAATTATAACAGAAGGATTACCATTCGTGGTTGCTATATCCACCACAGCGGCGCAAACGGCATTGCATTTGTGGGCGATCCGGCAATGGTCCGAAGTCCGATGTTCAGGTATGGCAAACAGGATTTTGCAAACATCGACCGCACCCCCGGTTTCAAAGGGGACAATTTCCCGGAAGATTGCCTTGTCGAAGATTGCCTGATCACGATGACTGGCCGCGATGAGAAGCAGACAGCACCCATCCATATCTCCATGTCTCACAAAATCAGGATCAACCATTGTTCCATTTATGACGTGCCACGCGCCGGGATCAACATCAACGAAGGGACGTTTGGCGAACATACCATTGAGAATTGCGATATCTTCAATACGGTCCTCGAAACCGGTGATCATGGAAGCTTTAATTCCTGGGGGCGCGACCGCTACTGGACTCCAGATATCAAGGAAACGATTCCAGAAGTGACCAAAGAACCAAATATGCCATTATGGGATATGGTTGGTCCGAACATTATCCGCAACAACCGTTGGCGGTGCGACCATGGCTGGGACATCGACCTTGATGATGGCTCGTCGCAATACCGGATTTACAACAACCTGCTGCTTAACGGCGGATTAAAAATGCGTGAAGGTTATGACAGGATTGCTACTAATAACATCATCATTAACAACAGTCTG
>CAIYPA010000433.1 GCA_903927965.1 uncultured Bacteroidia bacterium
ACCTTTTGTGCCCGGGAACCGTGGTCGTAATGAAAGAAGACCAGGTTCCCCATAACCGCCCGGATCATCCAGATGTAACCTTTTATCGTTGTTTGCTTTTCATTATTTATAATCGGAATCGTTGTTTCATCACTCTGGATATAATCCGAAGCCAGAACCAACTCCATTAACCGGTAATAAGCAGGTCTCATCAGGTCTGCTACATTCTGGAACCATCCGTTAATGGTTGCAGGGGCAATGGATATACCCTGTTGTTTGAACATCTGGATCTGGCGGTAGAAAGGGAGATGGTTCACATATTTGTCAATGATGATGTCGGCTAAAACGGTTGCCCCAGCATAGCTTTTGGCTATTGGAAGTACAGGCATGGAAGCGGTAACGATTTGCTTTTCCACATCAAGGCTTTTGTCTTTCAACGCATATTTGTGACGGATGATCCTGCGCACATACCATCTGGCAGACTCGCGTTCCAATACTTCGGTAATTTCCGGAGCCAGTTCGGTCCAGTTCTCCAGATTGATATGTTCAGGATAAATATGGGTTTCTTCTCTTGGAAGGCCCTCCGGAAGCGGTTTGCGTACAGGGTGCGTTTTGTCCTTTACCTCTACAACACGGAGGGTCTTGTATTTTTCGATCTCCTCCTTGGCGCTGGTGGCAAGTTCTTTTTCTTCCGGGAGCAGGTCAAGTCCCTCAAAATCGAGCTTTCTTTGCAGTGGATCCTCATTGATGTACCGTTCGCTGGATTTGCCCCAGATCCTTCGCTGGAGCATTTCGATCTGTTGTTTCAGTTTATTGATGGTTTCGTCCTTTTCTCCCAGCAGTTTTTGGTAAGTGGCTCTTTCTGATCCGAAGTTTTCAAAGCTGGAAAGTTGGCTTTTAAGACTGGAGGTCTCCCGGTAAAGCTGGTCCCGATCTTCCAGAATTTGCTGTAAAAAAACTTCTTGTTCAACTGCCATTTTCCCTTGCTTTTGATGGCTTAAATATACTAAATATCAATTGTATAGCCAAATAAAAAGTAATAAAATTGTTATTATTTTGAAGGTTTTCCCCATCTTTTTTTATTCACCTTTCCGTCTATGGAAATACCTTGTACCATCATCATCAGATCCTGCCAACTGGTTTGAAACGTATGGGTGTTTTGATCAAAAACAGGCAGTTTGAAACTACCCGATTCCAGTTTCATGTGATAGATCACCAAACCGCCGCATTCCAAGTGCAGAATTTTCATGCTGGAACAAGTACGGTTTATAAATATGTAGACGTCCCCGTCCTGTACGTTGCGCCCCATTTGGTTGGTCACTATTCCGCTCAGGGTGTAAAAACTCCGGCGCATATCTGTTGGATACGAATACAGGTAATACCGCATTGACGATGTGAGACTGAACATGCTATCGACGCGTTAAAACCAACAGCGACTTCAACAGCTGTGCGTCTGGCAAACCGTTCAGTTTTACAAGCACTCCGTTAGGGTAGCTTATCTCACAGGATATGGTTTGGGCTTTAGATTCAGGAGTTGAAAAGGTTGAAGACTGTGGATGCACCGAAGCTGGAACCCGCGATGACAGGGCTTGTTGCCCATTCTCAAAAACCACTGGAACGAATCCTCTTTTGGGTGGTAACTGTCCTTTCAGCTTGTTCTGCCAATAATAGAACTTGGCCTCATTCATATGATGATTTGCACAAAAATCACGGATGGTCAACCCAGAACCCATAAGCTCATCATAGATTGCCAGAAATCTTTTCTCGTTGAACATGTCGATTGTCTTTGAAGTAAAAAGCAAACTTAAAGACTCTCATGCAAAATTATTTGACGTACTTAAGCGTATGCTTACTATTCTTCCG
>CAIYPA010000434.1 GCA_903927965.1 uncultured Bacteroidia bacterium
AAGAATTGGCCAAAAATAATATTAATACCCTGATAACCAGGATAGGCAAGGAAATAGACAGTGAAAAACAATGGAAGGTATTCAATATGCACATCGAACAGGTATATGAGGACCTTTTTAAGAAGTTGATAGAAAACTACCCTGATCTGACTCCCCGCGAATTGAACTTGTGTGCCTACCTCAGGATGAATATTTCGAGCAAGGAAATCGCAACGCTGATGAATATTAGCGCGAGAGGAGTGGAGATCAGCCGTTATCGGATACGTAAAAAACTCCACCTCGACCGCGAAGCAAATCTAACAGAGTTTATGATCAACTTTTGATAAACAAAAATTGAATACCCTCCGAAAAGATAAAAAGCAATATGCCACCAAGGCTCTAAGACACCAAGGCTTCACAAAGAACAAAATAACAGCACTATAGCCTTGGTGAGGCCTTTGTGTCTTTGTGTCTTCGTGGCATTTTTTGTTTTTTCTTTCGCATTGTACTCAAAAAATGGATTTTTTCCTCCTGAATGATTCTAAAAATCGGCCTGTTCTTCTTCACATTAAACGATTTACTCAGTCCTTAGGACTTTTTATATCCGTTGTTATTGTCCCAGACTGATTTTGAAATGAGGCAATTCAATACTTAACATCACTTTCGCCTGTAAAGCATTAAATACTCTCATAAGAGTTTCAATTGTAACATTACTGGCATTATTTTCAATTCTTGAAATTTGGGCTTTTTGCACGCCAATAAGTTTCCCGAGTTCTTCCTGGGTTAATTTCCGCTCTTGTCTTGTCTGTTTAATAGCATGCCCAATTAAGTCCATTTGTAATTCATACTCAAATCTGTCTCGGTTTGGTGTGCCAATTTTGCCGATAAGTTTGTCTTGTACTTCGTCTAATGTATGTGTTTTCATTTCTTTGTCTTATTAGTGATTTCTTTGTCCTCAAAAGTCTCGTCTAAAAACACGATGTCAAAAAGCTTGTCCATTCATTTGATTCTTGATAGCGCAAATGTACACAAAATGTTTCATTATATAGAAACTGTTTTCGGGTAATGTTTTTTTCCTCTATGGTCAGTATCTGTTTAATAAACAGTTATATATGCTCCTTGATGTATTATTGATGTAATGCTTATTGGGGCTGTTGTGTATTAGATGTACCCCAAAATTTTTAATAATTTGAGTTGCCACCTAAGTTTGACAGCAATTCAAACACTAATCAATTATGAAGGGGAAAGATATCTATTTGGGAAATGCGCTGGTAAACTGCAACCGGCAAGATGTAAAAGGTGAATTTGTAGAAATTGAAAACGAACAATTCTATAAGATCAGCAATTGCAACCAGATGCCCGATTTCTTTATGACCATTGTGAGCAATTCGGATCATTGGATGTTTATTTCCAGCAATGGTTCCTTATCGGCAGGAAGGAAGGACCGCAATAATGCCTTGTTCCCCTATTATACCGATGATAAAATACATGATTCCAGGGATATCACCGGAAGTAAATCCTACCTGCTTGTCAGTATGGATGAGAAAACCTGTTTGTGGGAACCTTTTACAACCGAATCGGAAAAAATATACACCATCGAAAGGAACCTGTACAAAAGCATTTACGGCAATAAAATCATTTTTGAGGAGATCAATATTGATTTGGGTGTTGGGTTTCAGTATGGCTGGTACAACAGCGAGATATTTGGGTTTGTAAAAAAGTCGGTGATCACCAACTTAAATCAAATACCAGTTTCGGTTGATGTGCTCGACGGGATCAAAAATATCCTGCCCAGTGGGATAGATTACGATTTTCAGAACGCATACAGTAACCTGCTCGATGCCTACAAAAAATGCGAACTGATCGAAGATGCCAAATTGGGTTTGTATATGCTTAGCTCAATTCCGGTTGACCGCGCCGAACCTAGCGAATCGCTGCGTGCCACCTCGGTTTGGTCGTGCGGACTCGATCAGGATACAAAAATCCTTATTTCAAACCATCAGGTTGAGGAATTTAAAATGGGGATACCTGTTGAAACAGAAACAGATATAAGGGCTACGCGTGGTGCATATTTCGTGAATGTGAATCTTATACTTGAAAAAGATGCCCAAAAGGAATGGATGATTGTTGCTGAAATCAACCGTGAAAGTGGGGATGTGGCCAATCTCAGGAATACCATAAAGACCACAAAAGATATAAAACAACAGGTAGAGGCCGATATTAAGAAGGGAACATTTGATTTGAAGAAAATAGTCTCAGGTGCCGATGGGATGCAATTGGGTACTGACGGGTTAAACTGTGCCCGCCATTTTTCCAATACTCTCTTCAATATAATGAGAGGTGGAATTTTCACCAACAGTTACATCCTTGACAAGACCGACTTCCTCCTTTTTGTCGGGCAAATCAATAGGGATTTAAAAGCTAAATATAAAAACTGGCTTGATGGGCTTCCTGAACAAATCGGTTACCTTGAATTGATCGGTTTGGCGGAAAATACTTCAGACAATAACCTGATCAGGATTTGCTACGAATATCTCCCACTTATTTTTAGCAGAAGGCATGGTGATCCAAGCCGTCCATGGAACCAATTCTCTATTGAAACAAAAAATAAAGATGGTTCGGTAAAATTGAACTATCAGGGAAACTGGCGCGATATTTTTCAAAACTGGGAAGCACTTAGCCTTTCATACCCTGAGTTCATTGAAGGGATGATCAGCAGGTTCGTCAATGCCACTACTGCTGATGGTTATAATCCATACCGCATCACACGCGAAGGAATTGATTGGGAATGTCCCGATCCTCACGATGCATGGTCGTACATTGGCTACTGGGGTGATCACCAGATTATTTACTTACAGAAATTTCTCGAATTGTCCATCGAATTTCATCCCGGAAAACTCGACAACCTGCTGCAGAGGGAAATATTTGTCTATGCTAATGTTCCCTATCGGATAAAACCATATGCCGAAATCGTGAAAAATCCAAAGGACACCATTGTTTTCGATTTTGGCCTGAACGATAAAATCAAGGAACTGGCCAGAGAAACCGGAGCTGATGGACGGTTGCTGAAAGGACAAGACCAAAATATTTACACGGTAAACCTTACCGAAAAAATACTGGTGACCTTACTGGCTAAACTAAGCAATTTTATCCCCGAAGCCGGCATTTGGCTGAACACTCAACGGCCTGAATGGAACGATGCAAACAATGCACTTGTCGGCAATGGAGTCTCCATGGTAACACTCTGTTATTTAAGGCGTTCACTTCAGTTCTGGTCCGAAAGGTTTAATGAATCTGTTATTCAAGAGATTAGCATCTCCGAAGAAGTGAAAGTATTGTTCGACAATCTATTTACGATTCTTGTTGAAAATGCCCCATTGCTCCCAAAAGGATTTTCAAACACCGACAGGCGTCGTTTGGCAGATGGTCTTGGCGAGGCAGGGAGCAATTACAGAAATACGTTTTACGAAAAGTCATTCTCTGGCAGAAGGAAGCCCGTTCAGGTATCAGTTCTGCTCGACTTTATCTTGCTCAGCCTAAAATATATGGATCAATCCATAAAAGTCAATAAGCGGGCGGATGGGCTTTACCACGCCTATAACCTGATTTCATTCTCAGACCAAAGCCTTTCTATACGGCACTTGTATGAAATGCTCGAAGGACAAGTGGCTGTCCTAAGTTCCGGATTCTTATCTGCCAGCGAGAGTTTGGATGTTCTCAACTCCTTGAAATGGAGTAGTTTATTCCGCAGGGATCAATATAGCTATTTGCTTTATCCAGACCGTCAGTTACCACTCTTTGCTCAAAAAAATAATATCCCCGGCGAAAAGGTAAAAGAATCGAAGTTGCTTGCCAAATTGGTTTCAGAAAAGGATAAGTCTATTATAAGCACCGATGATTTGGGAAATTATCATTTTAATGGAACATTCCGAAATGCCTCAATACTCGAAAGTGCAATGGATCAGCTTGATCCTGCGATTTATTCGGAGCTTGTTTCAGAGGGAAAAGAGCAGGTATTGGCAATTTACGAAGAACTTTTCGACCATCAGTCGTTTACCGGGCGATCGGGTACGTTTTACGGTTACGAAGGCTTGGGTAGTATCTATTGGCATATGGTTTCCAAATTATTGTTGGCTACCCAGGAATGTTATTTCGATGCAGTTCATTCAGGTGCAGATCCTGTTGTAATAGGGAAGATTAAAGATCACTATTACGAAATCAAGGCAGGAATAGGGCTGAACAAATCCCCCAAATTATTCGGGGCGTTTCCAACCGATGCTTATTCACATACCCCTGGAAATGCAGGTGCGAAACAACCTGGCATGACCGGACTTGTAAAAGAGGACTTCATCTCCCGAATGAGGGAATTGGGTATCCATATCCAGAATGGGGAAATTAGATTCCAATCCTCTTTGCTCAATCAAGATGAGTTATTGAATCAGGGTAATGTATTCGAATACTTTGATTTAAGCGGAGAACAACAGAAAATCACATTAACTGAAGGACAACTTGGATTTACATTCTGTCAGGTTCCGGTAATATACGGAGCCTCAGATAAAGATACAATCAGTATAAAATTCCAAAATGGAGATAAGACCATAATCTTAGGTCATAATATTGATAATGAAATATGTACAAAAATATTTCAGCGTACTGGCGAAATTGTTCGGATAGATGTTCTATTCAGGGATTTTGCGAAGAAAACATTGTAAATCAAAATTATAATATAGGAGAAAGTCATTATGTCGTTTAGAAATGATAACCTACTATCGTTGACAGGGTTGGGCATGAAAACAAAATCAGAATCAGATCTTAGATCGATTTTTACTGAATTGCTCAATAAAGGGATGCATGGCATTTGCTTTAGTCCTTACCTTGAATATCAAAAACCTGGTTCTCTTTTAACCGAGGAACAGATCCGCGTTAAAATAGAACTGATTAAACCCTACACAAAATGGATCAGGACTTTTTCGTGTACCGAAGGAAATGAGATGATCCCGCGCATTGCAAAGGAATATGGATTAAAAACGATGGTGGGAGCCTGGCTCGGCGAAAATTTGGCGATCAACGAAGAAGAAATAGCCAATGTTATCCAGATCGCCAAAGATGGTTGCGCCGATTTGGTTGCTGTGGGCAATGAAGTTTTGTACCGTGAAGATTTATCGGAAGAAGAACTGTTAAGATACATCATGCAGGTAAAAAGTGAGTTGCCGGGAATTCCCATCGGTTATGTGGATGCCTATTATGAATTCTGCAACCGCCCCGCCATCGCAAGGGCTTGCGATGTGATTTTTGCCAACTGTTATCCCTTCTGGGAAGGGTGTAGCATTGATTATTCCCTGCTCTATATTAAAGATATGTATCACAGGGCATTAAAAGCCGGAAATGGCAAAAAAGTGATCATCACCGAAACCGGCTGGCCTAACCGCGGAACATCCATCGTTGACGCTGAACCCTCATTCGATCATGCGATCCGCTATTTTAACAATATCCAAAATTGGAGCAAGGAAGAAAACATCGATTTGTTTTATTTCTCGGCCTTCGACGAATTGTGGAAAACGAATGATGAAGGCGATGTCGGTGCCTACTGGGGACTCTGGGATAAAAATGGCAAATTAAAATACTCGAAATAATAGATCAATATGGATGTTTTCTTAGAACTTGGTATCCCAAAAGGAAAAGCAATTTGCTATTCTGGCTACAGGCATGGTCAAAGCCCCGACTCAGGCGTTTATCCAACTTATCAGCAGATCAGGGAAGACCTGTTGATGCTTCAAAATCATTGGGCTTACCTTCGTTTGTACGATTGCAGCAAACATGCCGAAAGGGTTTTGAAGGTAATCGACAAAGAGAACCTGAATTTTAAAGTGATGCTTGGGGCCTATATCGGTGCCGAGTTGAACAATTTTGGTTGTCCGTGGGGTACCATATTCACCGAGGAGGAACTTAAAAAGAACACAAAAGAAAACCTTAAACAGATCAAAAAATTGATTCGCCTTGCCAATCAATATCCCCATATTATATTCTCGCTTTCGGCTGGAAATGAGGCAACTGTTGACTGGACTGATCATTACGTGCCGGTTCATAAGGTGATCAGCTATGTTCGGATGGTAAAAAAAGGGGCAAAACAGCCGGTCACTTTTTGCGAAAACTATATTCCCTGGTACGACAAACTCAAAAGCCTTGTTGATGAGGTTGATTTTATTTCAATTCATACCTATCCGGTTTGGGAATACAAAAACATTCACGAAGCCATGGAATACACCAAACAAAACTATAACGGCATTGCCGACAGATACCCCGGCAAACCTGTTGTGATTACCGAAGCAGGTTGGGCCACCAATTCCAATGGACGTGGCATCAATCCTGAGAATGTAAGTCAGGAATTTCAAGCCATTTATTACAACGATTTGATTCAATGGAGTACAAAGGAAGGGATCCTTACTTTTTGGTTCGAGGCTTTTGATGAGCCATGGAAAGGTTCACAGGAAGTGTTGGAACCGGAAAAACACTGGGGCCTTTTTACTGTCAACCGCAAGCCAAAAATAGTCATGCAGAAAGTCTTTTAACCTTTAAATATTAATCAATTATGGAACAGCACAAAACGGCACCCAAGGACATCGTGCCATTTGGACAAAAATTTGCATTTGGCGCAGGAAACCTTACCAATCAGTTATTGCCCGCCGCGTTGGGGGTATTTATGTTTTTCCTTGTAGTGGGATTTGGGATGAGCCCCTATAAAGCTGGAATTTTATCTGCTATTCCACGTTTTATGGATGCAATTCTCGATCCGATCATGGGTTATATTTCAGACAATACCCGTTCAAGATGGGGTCGTCGCAAACCTTATATTTTTGGCGGTGCTATTGTTGTCGGTATTGCATTTATATTGATGTGGCAGTTAAAAGTTCCGGAAGCCGGGAACAACCACGAAACCTATAACTTTATTTACTTTCTGCTAATGTCGATCGTCTTCTATTTGGGATATACTGTTTTTGCAGCACCCCTGATTGGATTGGGATACGAAATGACCCCCGATTACAATGAGCGTACACGTCTGATGGCCATATCCCAATTTATGGGCCAGATCGCATGGATGATCGCCCCGTGGTTCTGGTATTTGATTTCACGTCCTGAACTATTTCCGAATGCCCCGACCGGTGTGCGGAGTTTATCCGTTTATGTTGGATTGATTTGCCTGGTAATGGGTATTTTACCTGCATTTTTCTGCAAGGAAATTGACCAGGCCCATTTAACGGGCCAATCAAAGTTGTCTTTCAGTGGCATCGTTTCAAATGTGAAGGATTTTTTCAGGGATGTCAAGCAAACTGTTACCAACAAACCATTTCTTCGTCTTTGTGGAGCTACATTCCTGGTATTCAATGGTTATCAGATAGTTGCTTCATTTGCTTTCTACATTGTTATTTTCTATTTGTTCAATGGCAACCAGGCCGCAGCAGGTCAGTGGCCGGCATGGTTTGGCACCGTAAGTGCCTTGTTGACTGCCTTTTTAGTCATCCCGGTCATCACCTACATGTCAACAAAAATTGGAAAGAAGAATGCTTTTATCGTATCCACATTGATCTCAATTGTAGGCTATGCCCTTAAATGGTGGGGATTCTCTCCGGGAAATCCCTGGTTGATGTTCCTCCCATTGCCTTTAATGTCGTTTGGGATAGGAGGTCTATTTACCTTGATGATGTCGATGACTGCCGATGTATGCGATTACGATGAACTGAAAAATGGGATGCCGCGAAAAGAAGCGTTGTTCGGAGCTGTTTACTGGTGGATGGTTAAACTCGGAATGTCGATTGCGTTGTTTTTAAGTGGTGTGATCCTAAGTGCAGTAGGTTTTGACCAGAATGTTGAAGCACAAGCAATGACTACCATTACCTGGCTTCGTATAGCAGATATTACTGTTCCTTCATTAGCGGGTATATTGGCCATTTGGATCATATGGAATTACGATATTACTGAGAAAAAGGCACGGGAAATACGGAATACTTTGGTTGAACGGAGAGGGGAGCTGTAGGAATTGAGAATTAAAGAATTAAGAATTAAGAATTAAGGATTAAGAAAATTAGAAAATTAGAAAATTAGAAATTGAATAGATATGTCACGAAGGGAAGAAAAAATAATGGCTTTGGCAGGTGGTGTTGACATTGCCGGTAAGTCCAAAGAAGAATTAAGTGATTTATTCAGGGGCGTTTTGAACGCCGGAATGCATGGGCTCTGTTTTAGCGCATACGAAGAAGGACAAAAGCCGGGAGATGTACTTACAGAAGAACAAATACGAAGAA
>CAIYPA010000435.1 GCA_903927965.1 uncultured Bacteroidia bacterium
ATTGTCCCGTTAGGGATAAAATAATAAACCTTAACTATATTTTTTCTCAAACATGCTTATTCCGTTATTCCCTTCCATTGATCCGTCCTGAATGGTGAAGCCGGAAGGTCGGCACTGTTGTACAAATTGGCATCATCTGGATTGTTGCCCCATCCGTAACGAACAGCGACAGGTTGTAAAATATTGGGTGAGAACACTTCAACAGTGTATGCCCCTGTAATTCTGGTATTGGCCCATTCAAATTTATGGTCCTCTCCAGCAATAGCAAATCCTTTGAGGTATCCATATTTGTCTTTTACCTTGAGTCCACTACCTACAGATTCAAAAGTAAGGGTAATGCGGTTCCCTTTGATGCTCATCTGCTTAAAGACTGGGCCACTATTTACAACTACCTGATTATAGGCAACTTTCAAGGCATTGAGAGCCAGTCTTTTCCCTACTGTCTGTTTGTCTTTGGGATGGATATCCAACGCATCGCCAACGTCGGTGGTAACGGCCATCCCTGTATTGGGAAGTGCAAGGGTTTTGCTCTGTGCTTCCCGCAATTCTGCCCACTGACTCTCGACCGGAATAGAATCGGCTTTCATGAAGTTGGCCAACTGCACAAACAGGAACGGAAAATCGCCCTTGTTCCAATGGTTCCGCCAGTCTTTGATCAGGTCGGGAAATACTTTCTGGTATTGTTTCGCCCTTCCAGCGTTCCCTTCACCCTGGTACCAGATTGCACCTTTTATCCCGTAAGGTATCAGCGGATGGATCATCCCATTGTAAAGAAGTGTCGGATACGAGTTTGGGCTTAAAACTGCATTGAATTTCAGGAGGCCGACCTTGTATTTCCAGTTACCACTTAAAGGGATCGAACGTTTTTCACATTGCAGTTTCAGCGAAACCGAGTCGCCATAGATTCCACCCATGTTGCCAATATCCTCAACCTGAACGGTCAGGATATTTTTACCCGGTTTCAGGACTCCCGCCGGAATTGGATAGATCCTCAATTTATCAGCCATTAGTTTTGTGGCACCGATCAAAGTGCCGTTCAGGAATGTATTGTCAGAATCGTTGACCTTTGCCAGAAACAGGGTTGCAGCTTTGCCTGCCTCTGTAGGCAAGATCTCAATTTCCCTGCGGAACCAGATGATACCGTCAACTCCCTGCAAGCCATTTTGTTCGATGTAACCTGGTAATTTCATTGTTTTCCAGGCAGAATCGTCAAGTCCGGGTGCTGCCCAGATGGGTTGGTCACCTTTCATTCCAAGATCGACTGTTGAGGTTTCACCAATCCTCGCACGGACCTCCCGTTCAATTGAAGTGGCATAATCATCGAGGTTTATTTTTTTCAACTGTGACATTTGATTGGCAAAATCGGGGTTTTGGGCAATGGTCTGTTCGCTTGTCCAGGTTTCGGCCACAGTTCCGCCCCAGGAAGTATTGATCAAGCCAATCGGAACTTTCAGTTTTTCATAAAGCGCTCTCCCAAAAAAATAGGCAACTGCCGAAAAACGCGGCGAGGAAACCGCAGAACATGCTGCCCATTCGCCCTCTTCAAGCTGCTCCTGCGGTGACTGGGAAATCCGTTTTTTCACGGTAAACAGCCGTATTTCAGGATAATTGGAGGCGGCAATTTCAGCTTCCGCATTTTTGGCCGTGATCAGGTTGAACTCCATATTTGATTGCCCGGAGCAAACCCATACTTCACCGATCATCACATTGTCATACGTTAGAAGGTTTTTACCTTTGACCGTCATTTTGTATGGTCCACCATAGTCCATCTTTGGCAATTTGACGAGCCACTTGCCTTGTTTATTGGCCTTTACGGAAACAGTGGCCTTTTCGAGCGTGACGGTTACCTTTTCGCCTGGTGTGGCCCAGCCCCAAACAGGGATTTCCATCCCTTGTTGCAGCACCATGTTGTTGTTAAAGATAGGTGAAACTTTTACCTGGGCCAAAATGCTCCCTGCAATGAAGAAGAGCAGAAGGGTTATCCAAATTTTTGTAGTTGTGTTCATCTTTGTCGTATTATAGAAGTTTAGAAATTCAGTTATAGAAATAGTTTTCATTCATCGGTTCTTTGTGATACTTTGTGTCTTCGTGCCTTTGTGGCAAAAAGCATTCTACCAGAAAAGCTCATAAGGTTTAAAGGTTTACAAAGAATTTTTACAAAGAACTATGCAGGTTTATTAAGGTTTCCTGCTAACCCACAGATGTTGCCTTAAGTCTGAGATCACCCGACCTATGGGTGCTTTGAACGATGACCTGGCACAATATTAAAAAAAAAGTTTGTGAAGTTTTTAACCTGCACAAACTATTCTCAAAAAAATGATCAGGAAATATTATCTATAACATTTGCTTTGCATTGTCCACGGTTATTTCCAACACCCTGGTCAGAAAGGAGAATTTGCTTTTCATCATGTCGTACTCTTCGCCCGATTCCATGTAACTGGCTTTACCATCAATCAGAAAACCCGTTCCCTGATAATCGTTGTAACCCAACACCTCTTTGCTACCCAAGGATAGTTTAACTTTGTTGTTGACCTCCACATTTTTCTGAGTTTTACGAAAGCCATAGGCTGGAATTAAAATACGCTCATCCTCAGTAACAACAAGGTATGAATTCCAGGTGTTTACCAAATGGGGTTCCACTCCCCATGACATAATTGACACAACACCTTCATGTTTAATG
>CAIYPA010000436.1 GCA_903927965.1 uncultured Bacteroidia bacterium
CTGATTGATGTTGCTAAATATCAAGTCATTGATTCTGTGATTATTAAAAAAGGGTGGTTGGGTCTTACCTTTTCAAAGGATGGGAAGTACCTTTATGCTTCTGGTGGGAACGACAACTGGATCATGCGGTACAAAATTCAGGATTCCAAAATAGTCCCGTTTGATACCCTGGTCTTCGGAAAGAGATGGCCTGAACTGATCTCGATTGCAGGGATCGCTGTTGACGATAAACAGCAATATCTTTATACAGTGACAAAAGAGAACAATTCCCTTTATGTCTATGACCTTAAAGCCAAAAAGGTTAAAAGCCAGATCCCGTTAGGTGGCGAAGGCTATACCTGCCTTTTATCCAACGACAACAAAACCCTTTATGCAACTTGCTGGGGATGCGACAAAATCGTTTTGTTTGACACTGAAAAACAGGTTATTAAAGGTTCGATTCCTGTTGGCGACAATCCCAACGACATGTGCATAACCCGAAATGGGAAATATCTTTTTGTAAGCAACGCAAACGACAATTCTGTTTCTGTGATTTCGACCGAAAAAAATAAGGTCATCGAAGTTCTAAATGCTGCCCTTTTCCCAAATTCCCCTTCAGGTTCAACAAGCAATAGCCTTGCTTTAAGTGAGGACGAAAAAACAATTTACATTGCCAATGCAGACAACAATTGCCTTGCTGTATTTGATGTGAGCAAGCCCGGGAATAGTGTAAGCAAGGGATTCATCCCGACAGGATGGTACCCAACTTGTGTAAGGGTGATCGATAATACAATTTTGATTGCCAATGGCAAAGGTTTGACTTCAAAACCCAATCCTTTAGGTCCCAGCCCACTGAGCAAGGAAGAGCAGGTTGCACGTCATGCCGATATCCAAAATACTAAGGTTCAGTACATCGGCGGCTTGTTTACCGGCACGCTTCAGTCCATTCAAAGGCCCGATGAAAACCAGTTGTGGATTTATTCCCAGTCGGTCTATAACAATACGCCTTATTCCAAGGAGAAGGAGATGGAAAGTACTGGAGAAGCTGGGAATCCTATCCCTTCAAGAGTTGGGGACTCATCCCCAATCAAGTATGTGTTTTATGTGATCAAGGAAAACCGGACTTACGATCAGGTGTTGGGCGATGTGAAGGAAGGGAATGGGGATCCAAACCTTGTCCTTTTCGGGAAGGATGTAACCCCCAACCTTCATAAAATAGTCAATCAATTTGTTTTGCTCGACAATTTTTATGTGGATGGTGAAGTGAGTGCCGATGGCCATAACTGGACAATGGGGGCTTATGCAACCGATTACCTTGAGAAGAACTGGCCAACGAGTTATGGCAGCAGGGGAGGATTTTATCCAGGCGAAGGTGAACGTGAAATTTCGAACAATAAGAATGGGTTTTTATGGGACTACTGCAAAAAATATGGGGTATCCTATCGGAGTTATGGCGAGTTTATTTCAGATGCAAGAACACCCAATATACCGGCTCTTGAAAACCATTTCTGCAAAGAATACCATGGATGGGACCTCAAATTCAGGGATACTGCCAGGGTGCAGTTGTGGAAACACGATTTCGACCAACACCTTGCCAAAGGGGATGTGCCAAGGTTAAATACGATCCGGTTTGGGAATGACCATACCGAAGGCCTTAAATTGGGAAGTCCTACGCCAAAGGCATTTGCTGCAGATAATGATCTGGCTGTTGGTCAGTTTGTTGAATATCTGAGCAACTCCCCGATCTGGAATGAAACCGTTATTTTTATTGTTGAGGATGATGCTCAGAACGGCCCGGACCATGTGGATGCGCACAGGTCAACCACCTATGTTGCCGGAGGATTTGTAAAGCAGGGTTTTGTTGACCATACCATGTATTCGACAAGTTCTGTTCTGCGCACGATCGAATTGATTTTGGGATTGCCTCCGATGACCCAATACGACGCATCGGCTCAACCCATGTGGCGGTGTTTTAATCAAACGGCAACGCACCCTACTTTTAAGGCGACTGCAAACCTTGTCGATTTAAACCTGAAAAATATCCAGGAGAGCAAGCTTTCAAAGATGAGCGAAAAGTTTGATTTCAACAAAGAGGATCGCGTTCCCGATGCAAAATTTAATGAAATCTTATGGGCTGCAATCAAAGGTCTTGAAAGTCCGTGTCCGCCTCCGGTCCATGCCGCATTCTTCACGCCCGAAAAGGCAGCGGACGAAGATTAAGAATTGTGTTTGTTGAAAAAAATAAATCATTAGGGTTTCCCAAACGGGAAACCCTAATGATTTAATAATCAACTACGAATAAGTCGATCTTTTAATATTGAATTTGATTTCTGGATTACCGGTTTGCATTGAAGAACTCCCACTTTTTCAAAAGGTGGCATTTGGCGTGTTAACATCATAGATATCAAGAATATAGCTAATAAATATTTCAAATTATTTCAATTTATTTCGACAATATATCATGAAAACCATAAATATCCCGTTAAATATCCCAAATGTCTTATCGGTTTTCAGGCTTTTTTCGTTTCCGTTTGTGATGATCTTTATTTTTCTGGGGCATGAACAATTGTTTGTTTTTTTCCTGTGCTTTAATCTGTTCACCGATTTTCTGGATGGATGGATTGCCCGTACTTTCAACCAGGTTACCGAAATCGGCTCGGCCATTGATTCATTGGCAGATACTGCAACGTATTTCCTGGCCCTTGCTGGTCTTGTGGTCTTTAAATGGGAGGATTTCAAACCTTATTCGGCAATTATCTGGGTGTTTTTTGGCCTTCTGGTAGTTGTTGACCTTTATCCGCTCATAAAATTCAGGAAGTACCATAGCTATCATACTTATTCTGCAAAGGTTGGGGCGTATTGCAAAGGACTGTTTTTCATTGTTTTGTTTGTTTGGGGATTCTATGTCTGGTTTTTCTATTTTATCATGATCACCGGGATTCTCATATTCCTTGAGAGTATTGTAATTACCTGGATTTTAGGAGAATCAAGATCGGACGTCAAAGGGCTTTGGTGGGTTTTAAAGGAGAGAAGGCTTAAACCATAAATTATGCGCGACTTATTCATTCTCATCGGGATTTTATTTGTGTTGGGTGGCATTGGTACTGTTCTCAACAATAGGAAGTTAGATTCAACTGGCCGTAATGGGAATTGGATCAAGTATATCTTTTACTTTATTGTTGTTTTAACGGTAATCTCTTCTGTCCTGATCGACAGGAAAGTATTTGCCGGGTTGTTCATCATTGTGAGTTCCGTTGGGGTTATCGAAATGATGTGTATCAGCAAAAAAAGCGGACCATCGGAAGGTCGGAAAAAGATCCTTGTTTTGTCGATGTTTGCCTTCAACCTGATTTTTTCCATGTTCATCGCCTTTGTGTTACTTCCGGAGAATGTCATCATCTATACCTACACAATTGTATTGACTTTTGATGGGGGTGGCCAGATTTTTGGACGGCTTTTCGGGAAAAGGAAAATAACACCCAAAATCAGTCCGAACAAAACATGGGGAGGGTTCATCTATGGTTCGATGCTGGCGGTATTGTCTGCGTTTTTGTTGAAAGACTTGGTCTATTATTCCTGGTGGCAATCCTTGATTTTTGGCGTAGTGGTTTGTCTTTCAGCGTTTATTGGGGATATCCTGGCTTCAGCCTTTAAGCGTGCATTTGGGGCAAAAGATTTCAGTGCGATACTTCCAGGTCAGGGTGGAATGTTCGACCGGTTCGATAGTTTCCTGTTTTCCGGTGCAGTCAATGGCCTGTTTGGCATCCTGTATTTATCTGTTAATGTGTATGATAAAGATGTCTTATTGTATATGTCGTTAACAAGCCTGTTCCTTTTTATCCTGTTGGTAGGCGAATTTTTGTACCTCTTTTTAAAATTGAAAGCTGAATTTGCCCGGATGGTTGCCCATGTTTTGGCCGGATTGTCGTGTTTGTTGTTGCTCTACAAATTCTCATCCGAATATTTTGTCCTTGCTCTTTGCATCCAGTCTGCCATATTCCTTTATCTGACCGATAAAATGGGATTCTTAAAGTCACATCATGATGTGGTGAGAAAGACAAACGGAAGTCCACTTTTTTTTGTTGGAATATTACTGGCATACTACACATCAGTTTTATATACAGATAAATGGCTTTTTATTTTGTCCCTGACGATCCTATCAATAAGTGACCCTATTGCGGCCTTCTCGGGGATGAGATACAAATCAGGCCATTGGACAAACCTTTTTTCAGGCACGAAATCGCCCAAAACATTCATTGGCTCGGTTGCATTTTTTATAACCACCTTTTTGATACTGCATTTGGGAATGTCCTTTTTCGTTAATTCCAGTATCCTGACCAATGTACTGCTCTCCGTTGGCATTGCACTTGCCGTAACAGTAGCTGAAACAATTAGCTCCGCTGGATATGACAATATTTCCATTCCGGCAACCGTTGTATTCCTTATGCTATTGGCAAAGCACTTTATATGAATCCCTTTACTGGAAGTCATTCAAAATACTCGATAAAAGAGAAATTGAGATTACAAAAACTTTGACCGCAATGCAACTTTATTCACCTTCCCAACACTTGTCTTGTCAATTTTATCGGCCCTTTGAACTTTCATCAAAATGGCCTCGCGAGGCAGTACACCCGAATCGACGCTCGTTTTGACGATCTGGATAATATCCTTGTCATCAAAAATGGCATTCTCCTTTGGAACTATGATTGCCAGTGGAATTTCGCCCCATGAAAGGTCTGCCATTCCGATCACTGCCACTTCCAGAATGCCTTCGTATTTGGCGATAACATCTTCCATCTCCAATGAACTGAGCCATTCGCCACCAACTTTGATCACATCTTTTGTGCGGTCGGTAATTCGGATGCTGCCCGCTTCGTTCACACAGGCAACATCGTTTGTATGCATCCATCCACCTTCCCAAAGTTTTTCGGAATGGACATGGTCTTTTAGGTAACCTTGTGTGAGATAAGGGGAACGTACAATAATTTCACCAACCGTCTTATCATCCTGCGGTACATCCTTCCCATCTGGGGTAACGACCCGCATCTGTGCCAACCCAATTGGAAATCCTGTCCGGCAACGAAGGTCGGCTTGTTCTTCGATCGACAATTCCAGCTCTTTTTCGGTGAGTTGCGAAAGCGACAATACAGGGCATGTTTCCGACATACCGTAGCCACCAAAGACATCGATGCCGCGCTTCATGGCTTCAATTGCAATGCTTCGTGGTAGGGCAGCACCTCCGATGATACAGGTCCAATACGAAAGGTCACAATCTTTCGAAGTTGGGTCTTTTAACAACATATTTAAAATAGTCGGCACACAATGGCTGAACGTAACCTTATGTGATACAAGAAGTTTCAATAACATGGCTGGGATATACTTTCCCGGGTATATCTGTTTGATTCCCATATAGGTAGCGATATAGGGGATTCCCCAGGCGTGGACATGGAACATTGGGGTCAAGGGCATATAGACCGACTCCCTATGAAAGCGCCCCTGAACCGAAGTCGTTGCAAGCGCTGCAACCGTTGAAAGGGTATGCAGGACAAGCTGCCTATGCGAGAAATAAACTCCTTTGGGAAGCCCTGTGGTTCCTGTCGTATAAAATGTTGTCGCCCTCGTGTTTTCGTTAAATTCCGGAAAGTCAAAGACCGGGGATGCTTCAGACAATATCTGTTCGTAAGTACCTTCAAATTGGAAATGGTGTTTGACAATTTCCCCACCTTCATCGATTAAAATAAATTTCCGTCCCTCCACAATCCTTCCTCTGATGCCTTCAAGCAATGGGAGAAATTCAGTATGGCATATAATCACATCATCTTCAGCATGTTCGATCGTATAGACCATTTGTTCCTGGGACAGCCTTACATTGATCGTATGAAGTACGGCACCCAACATCGGAATGGCATAATAGGCTTCAAGATACCGGTGCGAATCAAAATCCATTACGGCTACAGTATCACCTTGCTTGACCCCAATTGAAGTGAGGGCATTGGCCAGGCGGTTAACCCTTTCCTTCCAGGTCATATAATTGATTGTCAATAGATCACGATAGACAATCTCCTGTTTTGGATTGTAACTCAACGGAGCCAGGAACAATTGTTTGATCAGCAGGGGATATTCATAAGCCGACCGTGTCTTTTCGATTAAATTGCCCATAGAAAAAGTTTTAAAATGTTTGGATTTGGACGAAAATCTGCACTGCCAAATGTAATGAAAATGATGAATTCAGAATGTCATAAAGGAAAACAGCGGTAAAAAGGTGCTTTTCACAGATAAATAAAGGCTTTTCACCGATTTTCCTTTATCCATGAAAACAAAGTTGCTTACTTCAAAGTTCAAAATGATCTGTTGACAATGTTTATTTCGGATTTTTATCGCTATTTTATCGAATCTGGACTTTTAATGGAACCTAAAGCAACCAACTGTTTTGATAGATCATCATATCATATATTTAATCATGTAAAATGACCAGACGATTATTTACAATTATTTTATTGTCGTTATTTCCGCTTTTCCTTAAAGCACAGACAGTTGAGAATTTTAAACTTCCCAAAGATTACATTGGTACGCTTGATGAAATTCTGCTCAACATCGGGACCGATTTGAACATCCGTTTTGTTTTTGACCCGGTTTACTTGCAAAATTACAAGACATCTGTAATGGTTGACAACGAAAGGACGGTTGGGGGCGTTTTGAAAATGATGCGGAATTCGTGGGATATGGTCACATTACTGGGGCAGGATGGCTATATTTATGTTGCCAAAGACAAGGAACATCTTGACATGCTCACCCAACTTAAAGACGAAGAGAAGAATGTGAAATCAGCATCCCGCAAAAAGCTGGTTCCTGTTAAAAAGAATTTCCTGCTCTCCGGTGAAATTGTTGATTCTGCAAATGGTGAACGGATCCCGTTTGCGACAATCAGGGTCGAAGGGACATCAAAGGGTGTTTTAACCGACCAGAACGGACATTTTGCATTGGAGAATGTCCCGGCAGATACGGCAACGATCATGATTTCCTACATCGGTTACCATACGAAGGAGATTGGCTTGGAGCCCAAAAAGGACAATGCCCCATTGCATATCGAATTAAAACAACAAAGCGTGGGGATATCTGAAGTATTCATCTATGGAAGAAAGGATGATAAAGCATTGCAACAGGCTACTTTGGAACAGAAAATCAAGATGTCTCCCATCGCATTGAAGGTTTTGCCCAATGTTGGAGAAAAAGATATCATGCGTGGTTTTCAATTGATGCCAGGGGTGAGCGCTGCAAACGAAGGGTCAGCGGGTATGTACGTCAGGGGCGGCACGCCCGATCAGAACCTGATCATTTACGATGGTTTTACAGTTTACAATGTCGATCATTTGTTTGGATTTTACAGTGCGTTCAACTCCAACGCAATTAAAGATGTGCAGTTGTACAAGGGCGGTTTTGAATCAAAATATGGGGGAAGGTTATCAAGTGTAACTGAAATTACAGGTAAGGATGGGAATTCAAAGAAGTCAACTGTTGGTGCGGAGATTAGTTTATTAAGTATGAACGCTTATGCTGAAATTCCGTATAAAGACCTGATTACATCTGAGTTTGCATTTCGGAGATCTTATCAGGGGTATTTGTACGATAAAATAAGTGGCATGAACCAAACAACCACATCGTCACGCAGGATATTCAGGATGGGGACAGGGAATACCCAGGCCAACTCCTACTTTTACGATTTTAATGGGAAAATCACGTACAATGCGTCCAAAAAGGACATCCTTTCGCTGAGTATTTTCAATGGGACCGATTATCTTGACAATTCTCCACAATTCGGGAGGCGTGATGGGGGAGGCCCTCCGGGAGGAGGAACCGGAATAGCGCCAATTGGAAACATTTCGATGGAGAACAGTGATTACACGAGGTATGGGAATGTTGGGTCAAGCTTAAAATGGACAAGAAAGCTTAGTGAAAAATTGAGTTCCTATTCATTGATCAGTTTTTCAGACTTTTACAGTACCCGAGACCAGCGGCGCTCAATCTCTGTAGTTAAGGATGCTGTATCTACCACGATCAAAAGTGGCATCCTGGAGGACAATAACCTGATTGATGTCAGCGTTAAAAACGATTGGAAGTACAGCTACGATGGCAAGAATATCCTTGAGTTTGGGGGGTATGCTACCTATTATGATATTGCATATACCTACTCCCAAAATGATACGGTCAGGATTCTCGACAAATTGATAAAGTCAACGCTTATAGGCGCTTATGCTCAGGATAAGATGATGTTTTTCAATAACCTTGTCACCGTGACCGCCGGTTTAAGGGCCAACTATTTTGGGGCAAGCGGCAAAATCTATCCGGAACCCCGTTTAAAAGCCAGTTATCAGATTACGCCAACCATATCGTTCAATACTGCGACCGGACTTTTTTACCAGTTTGCAAATAGGGTTGTGCGGGAAGATGTGATGTCTGGTAACAGGGATTTCTGGTTACTCTCGAATGGAAAGGAAATCCCGGTCAGCTCGTCCACGCATCTGAACCTTGGTCTGAATTATGATTTGCCCGATTACCTGATGAGCATTGAAGGTTTTTACAAGCGCAACCAAAATGTGACAGAGTATTCGATGCGGTACAGGTCCACGCCACAACGAGGAAGCAGTGTCCAATCGACAGAACAATTTTTTGTTGGAGATGGTTATTCAATAGGTATGGAGTTACTGGCCCAGAAGAAGGCCGGAAAATTTAACGGATGGATCAGTTACTCATTAGGTCAGGTCAAAAATAGGTTTCCTGCAATATCTGATAAGTATTACTATGCAAATCATGATGTTACGAACGAGTTGAAGATTGTGGGTATTTACAAATATGGCAATTTCGATTTCTCCGCATCATGGATTTATGCCACCGGAAGGCCATACACCGCACCTCTTGGGGCTTATACCTTAAAACTGATTGATGGTACGACCGGCAGTTACTATGCGGTCAGTGACAAAAACTCGATGAGGTTGCCCGATTATCACCGGTTCGACGTGGCTGCTTCCTACCGTTTTAACCTGTTCAGGCAACGTGAAAGACAGAACACACTGAGTTTCTCTGTGTTCAATCTTTATAATCGTCAAAATGTAAGTTCAAAGCAATTCCAGATTGTTGACACTGTTATCCTCGACAGCAACATCAGTTATTTGGGGATTACGCCAAATGTTTCACTTTCGATTAAGTTTTAGGTTATGGAAAGAATATTACTGCTTTTGTTGGTATTTGCAATGGTTTCTTGCCAAAAGACAGATATTGCAGGGTTTAATGATAAACCAGTTGTTCAGGCATACTTATATGCGGATAGCATCCCGGTTGTAAAAATTTCAAAATTGATTCCTTTCAGTTCCGACATGGTATTTTCGTCGATGGATGTGACCAAATTGGAGGTAACAATCACTGAATTGAGTTCCGGCAAACAGTATCTTCTTGCATCGCAGGGAGATGGGTCCTACAAGAAATCTGATTTAATCATTTCGGCAGGCAAGAGCTACCAGTTGTCGTTCCCTTACAATGGTTTGCTGGTCACTGCCGAAACAACAATTCCGGAAAAACCCCAAAGTGTAACGTTATCGGCATCATCTATGATTGTTGCGCAAAGGGGCGATCCGGGAACATGGGGAGGGACAGTGCCAACAATGCCTTCTCCTATCGAAATTAACTGGACAAATACCGACCAGAGTTATTACCTGCTTGTTGTAAAAAACATCGAAACGATAAAGGAATTGATCAATACCAAGGAAATAAGCCAAAGTGATTTTTTCCGAAATCAACCGGTCAATACTGGTTATACGGAATTGAACCCCCAATCGTTCAAATATTATGGATATCACCGCGTCACCCTTTTCAAGGTCCAGCCCGAATATGTGATCTTTTTTCAGGAAACGAGCAACAGTTCGCTCTCCCTTACTGAGATCAACGCGAATGTGAAAAATGGTTATGGGATCTTTACAGGAATAAACGGCTATTCGACCTATGTGTTAGTTGGTAAACCATAAATTTGAAGAAAATATTAAAGGCTTCACTTCAAGTGACGTCTTTAATAACTATCTATATATTAATATAATACAAAGAATTACATAGCTTAGGCTAAAGCTCCTTTAAATTCTTAAAGGTAGATATCATCATTTTTCGTGTATCGTTGATCACTTTTGACCTCCACGATAGTGAAGATGGATAATACATTTCCCGGAAATTTTCCCGGATTTGAGCTGTTGATTCATTGGTCGTATAACCATAATGAAATCCCTCGTTTTCGAGGATCATATTGTGGATCGAATGGATTGAACCCATAGTTGTCTGGCTGTTAAGGGTCCCATATTCAAAACTCGTCGGAAGGCACAACTTCCCGGGAAACAATTTTCCGACAAAATCAGAAAAAGATCCAGTAATGGTATAAAATCCCTCCGTATCGGCCCAGTCAATTTTATAACCCGAAAATACTTGTTTGATTGCTGATTTTACTTTGGGATCCTTAACGGGATTTGGAAAAACGTGCAAAGTACCCAATTCTCCATAACCAGTATGAAGATCGATTTCCAGCACCTTATCGTAATCCTTGCCATATTTTACCAGCAAAGGAGCTATTGATCGTAATTGTGGCTCAAATGTCTTTCCCCCAAAGTATAGGCCTTCAGGGTGTTGGTATTGTCCTTGCAAAATTGCCTGCCTAAGAGCGCTCATCGACTTGCTGATCATCTTTTCGAAGGCCACAAGCATGAATAACTGGTTTCGGAGAGATCCAGTATTTGCTTTATCATTGGGGTTAAGCATACCGTACAACTCATGATAACCTTTGTTTTCGTTCGCGAACAGAGAGGAATCAATATCGCTGTTCCGGTTTAGGTCAACGTTATTTTCGGTTACCCTTCTTGAATATTTAAACCCATATGGGTTCATCGCATGAACGAAAAGGACTCCTGTTCCTGAAAGCAATTCAGGTTTGATAAACTCTTCCATGACCATTTGCTGGACGGCACTCCCAACATATCCTTCAATGCCATGGATACCAGAAGTGAGGATCAAAAGCCTGGTTTTTTTCCCCGTTGCCGGGACATAACAAACATCAATTGTCAGATCCTTATCGGTATTGCTCTTTACTTCGACAGGAAAAGTTTCAACACTATCAAACTGGGATTTAAGTTTCGCCGCCTTCTCCCTGAAGGCAGCCCGACATTCAAGGTATGAATCCTGGTAGTATTTTAAGCCTGAGCGTTCATGGAGTCCCGCAACTTCGCCAACCGACCATGCATTGTAAGCAAAATAGGTATAACCTAGGATACCCAAGATTAACAGGCCAAAAATTGATAAAAGGATTTTCAGGAATTTCTTCATAATTGTTTTTTACTAATGGATTTCGATACGATTTAAAATTCATTTTAAATCCTGTTAAGGATTGAATATGGGTAGAAAGTTGATTGTAATACAACGTTTTGTCCCGTACGGGACAAAATAGATTAAGACATTTTGAATTTCTACCGATATTCTATGCCTATGGCATAATTTTAATAACCGGAAGCAATTGATATTTTTTCGGTAAATATAATCCAAACAAACTCAAGAGATGAAATTTGGATTTAAAATAAAATTGCCGGAAGTTTGAACTCCCGGCAACCTTAAGAAAGTAGTTTTGACTATGCTGGCATTTCAGGTAACGACCAACCATCACGGTAATTGTGTTTGATCAGTTCGGCAGCAAAAGCCTGCGCATTGATCGGCTCGCCATATTTTTTGTTGAAGGTGGGATTGCCATCTGTGATCTTGAAACCATCATCAAGACAGGTTTTTAGCGATTCGTTGTCACGGATGTTGGTGAATTTCATATTTGGCCCGTCCCAGAGCAACTCTTTGTTGAGGTCCTGCAAACGGACTGCCAAAACGCCCATGACGACCATTTCGTTAAATGGTCCGGCTTGAGAGAATGGGGAAGCTGTTTCCACCCTGTTTTCCGGGCTTTCCTTACAAGCGCGGATCCAGTCTTGCTCGTGGCTTGTTGCGATGCGTGGAATTGTTTTTGGAGCGGTTGGTGTGCGACCCGATAACAACCAGGGATCTTTTCCGTAGCAGCCGCAAATGATACTGTCTTTTGTGCCATGGAAAATCACGCCACCGCCATCGTCGTTCATGTCACGCCCTTCCGGCCAGTTCGATGGTTTCATGGGTTTATAGCCACCATCCATCCAGGTAACTGTAACTTCGGGGAAGTTCATCTTGCAACCTTTGATTTTGGGGCGTTCCGGGAAAATCAATTGGACGACTTCGGATGCAGGTGGGGTATCGGTCATAAGCAAGGTGGATGCACCCTGGACCCTGGTAGGATAGCCCAATTTTAATCCCATAAAGACGGGATGGAGAATATGGCAAGCCATGTCACCAAGGGCGCCAGTCCCAAAATCCCACCAACCGCGGAAAGTCCATGGCGTGTACATCCTATGGTATGGTCGGAATTTGGCAGGCCCGATAAACAAATCCCAGTTCATTGTTTCCGGTGGTATC
>CAIYPA010000437.1 GCA_903927965.1 uncultured Bacteroidia bacterium
AGGAAGGAGGTTCAGGCAAAAACAAAAAACATAGTGGCTCCATTTTCTTGGCAACAAATTGCTGCCAGAAGCTACTGCTTTGCCTTTGCCCGTGCCAGAAATAAAAACACACTCAAAAAATTGTTTTCGCTGAATCGCTGATAAAAGAGTGCTAAAACCATTTTCTGAAACGATAGTATTCAACGTACTTCCAATTGTGACCACATTTTTCATCAATAAGTCATACTTCATCCCAGTGGCAGTAAAACCAGTTTTGTTGGTATGCCTGGAACTGAATTTTGTATTGAGATAAGAGGTGAGCACAAAACTGTAATTCCGGTTATGAATCCTGTTTTTGGGAATCAGGTCCAAATTGGTTACCATTCCATCCGTTGAATAGTCTAGTCCATTCATTGTGGCAGCCAATGTTGTTTTCACATACTGCGTCTTGTTCAGCGAAATCTTATGGCTTAAGCCAACTGCGCCCATGTATTGTTTAACATCCTGTTGCTCCTTGTCGCTGTCGTATTTCCATTGCGATTGATCGGTTTTTGGTTCTGCTCCCGAACCATCGGTTAACCCAATTCCCCATAAAGAGAATGTTCCCGTCTTTTTAGTAAGGAAATTCAATTTAAAAGAGATATCCTGGTAAGTTGTTCCACCTGCATTTTCTGGCAATATGGATTCAAGCAGTGCCAATGTCGAGTAGCGGTAGTTGAAAAGATAGGTAGAACTCCCGTTTTTCTTAAAGGGACCTTCTGCAGATGCATCGATCCCAAGAAGCCCCAGTTGGACAGTGTGTTCAGGAGTGATATTCCCGTTGCGCATAAAGATATCAAAAACACCCGACAAGGCATTGCTGTATTCGGCAGGCATGGCTCCCGAGAAAAAATCAGAATTGGCAAGAAGCTGACTGCTCAGTGCGGTCAATCCACCTCCACCGAAAGTCGTCATATCGGCAAAATGGTTTGGGTTGGGTATTTCGATCCCCTCCATTTTCCATTGCAACGATTGCGGACTGTTCCCACGAATGGCAATCGCATTGTTACTGACGTTGCTCGATACTCCGGCAAAGGAAGAAACCAACCGTGCAGGGTCGTCAAATCCACCGGCATAACGCGTTGCTTCTTCGACACTCAACATTTTGGCACTTACCGAAGCTAAATTGTTTAATGGCAGTTCCTTATTAACATTGGGTTTTACCACCACTTCCGAAAGTAAACCGGTATTTTCTTTCATTTGAATAGTCATGGAAAGCTCCTTTCCGGATGAAACCTGAACTTCCTTTATGATATAAGGTTCGTATCCAATCATCGAGACCTGCAGTTGGTACCTTCCAACAGGGACATCGCGAATGATAAATTTCCCCTGGCCATCCGTGGATGCCCCAAAACCTGTGTTTAAGAGAATTGTATTGGCAAAAGGCAAAGGCTCATTGGAAGCGTTGTCGATTACTGTCCCCCGAATAGTTTGGGTGGGCAATTGTGAATAGGAAAGAATGCAAAATGCATTTAGCAGAATTAAAACCAGGGAAAAACGGGTCATAACAATATGATTTTATAATTACTTTGAAGGATCAAAAGTCTTTCAAAATCATATTTTATGCAATACTGATTTATAAGTACAAGTTTATAAAAGCCCGAGTTTTGAGGCAAAAGCGACAGCCTCCATCGAATTATTCGCACCCAGTTTTTCCAAAACCCTCTGCCGATGTGTATTAACAGTGTGCAAACTAATGTCCAGATTGTCTGAAATCTCCTTGCTAAGTAGTCCATTCTTCACCATCCGGAGAATCTGGAGCTCTCTTTTAGATAAAGTCGTACTCATTGATTCCTCACTTTTCTTCTTGCCCTGGAAGGGGATCAACCTGCCAGTCCTGAAATCGAACAACTGGCTTTTGAACCCCTCTTCCAACTTCTGGTTGGGAGATATGTCGATTACACTCATCGACAACCACACGTTCCCATGTATATCCAATTCCAAAATCTGGTGTTGCTCAATTACCCGAATATAATCGTTGTTGGAATTTAATATCCTATACTCGTTGATAAGTTTGTAGTTTGTCCTTTCATCGGTCGAAAATTTCAGGTAGAGTTTAAGTAAGGACACGCCCATGTACATCAACTCAGCGAAATCGTCAGGATGGATCTTTTCATCCAGGAAGACCTGACCTTTTTCTTCGATCATTTTTAAATCAAAACCCAAAAGTTGCCCAAAATTCGGCGAATAAAAGACATGTTCCTTTTTGAAAATATCAAAAACGCTGATCCCACTCTTGCCAATATTGGCCAAGGTTTGCAAAAAAGGCCTGTGTTTATCAAGAATTGAATAATCCAAATCTGCTGGCACGAATTGCTGGGTATTTAACAACTCAAGATAAGTGAGGGTAACTTTTTCATCTGCCCTATTTTTCATAAAAACTCATTACTAGCAGGTTATCAGGTAATCAATAAATTTTTACAAGTAGTCACTTATCGCTGAAAATGAAATCATTTCAACCCCTCTGGATAACCAGGTTTCAAAAGGCAAAGGGAGGTTGGGTAACTCTTTGATCGCATCCTTGATCACAAAGACGTGAATTCCCCTTTCAACCAAGCCCATGACAGCTTTATCGACACAGATGTTGGTGGTCACTCCATAAACAAACACCTGGTCGGGATGGAGGATTTGGAGGATCTTTTCGGTATATTGATTGCCAATGAACACATCAAAAGCATCTTTTCGGATCACAATGTTCCTGAACCGGTGCGGATCGTCAAGTTCTTCAAAAATCCCAAGTTCACTGTCCCAATCAATTAACAATGGAGCCTCGGGTTCAGTTTCGCTGATAAATTGGGCACCGGATGTCCCCGCCATGCAATGGTATGGAAAACTTGTCTTATAATCTGGTAAATTCGAAAGTTCCTGAGAATTAATAAAGTGATAATCACAAGTATTGATCACCCTGACACCTTCGGTTTTGGCAAAATCGGTTATTTCTTTTAAAACCAGCCTGATCCCTTCAGCACCTTGCACATACAGTTTACCCGATTGATCAATAAAATCCTCCTGTGTATCCACATTCCAGAAAATACTCCGCTTAGTGTCCATTGGTAAGTAGTTTTTGATTAATAATTACTTGTCATTTTTGTTTGGCTTTGAAAGCGGCCAAACCTTTGTCCAAAAAGTCGATAAAATGCTCCGGATTTAAATCCCTCGCAGTAGGTTCAACCAGCAATTCCTGGTTATGGTCAAGCAATACATAATAAGGCTGGGCATTTACCCCAAATTTGGATATCTGAAAATCGGCAAATTTCTTTCCGATCGTCTTTTTTATTTTTTGATCATATGTTGATGTAACCCATTCTTTTTCAGGTAGATTTGTTTTGTCATCAACGTAAAGGGCTACAATTACGAAATTATTTTTTAACCGTTCAAGCACACGTGGATCAGACCAGACATTTGCTTCCATCTCCCTGCAGTTTACACATCCATGACCTGTAAAATCAATGAACACGGGTTTATTTTGAGCTTTGGCACAGGCCATTCCCTGTTCAAAATCGAAATATCCTTCCAATCCATGTGGCAATTCTAGAAACTCGCTAAATTTGGGCTTTTCGCAAAGCGCATTGCCTTTATTAGCGAATTTATCAATTCCCGGGGCATGATCCACCAGTTTTACCTCATCCCTGATAATCTTGTGCAGATCAAAATCATGCGATGTCATCGGTGGAAGGTAGCCTGATATCGCTTTCAATGGGGCTCCAAACATTCCGGGAAGGAGATAAACAACAAAAGAGAAGGTGATCAGGGACATCATCAGTCGTGGAACGGTTATAAATTTTGTGTCACTATCGTGGGCAAATTTCATTTTCCCAAGCAGATAGAATCCCATCATTGTAAAAATAACAATCCATAGGGCGATATAGACTTCCCGGTCGAGAATCCTCCAATGATAAGTCTGGTCGGCAATACTCAGAAATTTCAGTCCGAGCGCCAATTCGACAAAACCAAGGACCACTTTCACCGAATTCAGCCACCCCCCCGATTTGGGGAGGTTCGACAACCACTGCGGGAAAATGGCAAAAAGTGTAAACGGTAAAGCAAAAGCCAATGAAAAGCCAAGCATCCCAATGATTGGTTTTATGACCATCCCCCCCGCAGATTCGACCAAAATTGCCCCGACGATCGGCCCGGTACAACTGAACGATACCAATACGAGGGTCAAAGCCATGAAAAAAGCGCCGCCTATTCCCCCTTTATCGGCCTGGCTATCCGACTTGTTCACCCAATTGCTTGGAAGGATAATTTCGAACGCACCAAAAAAAGAGAAAGCAAAAACAGTAAAAATCAGAAAAAACAGGACATTAGGGATCCAATGGGTACTTAACCAATTGGCAAAATCAGCCCCGAGGGTAAGGGCAACCACAGTACCTATTAATGTGTATATCAATATAATAGATCCGCCATAGACAAATGCCTGGATCTTTGCCTGCAACCTCGATTTGCTGCTGTTCATAAAGAATGAGACCGTCATCGGGATCATCGGAAAAACACAGGGCGTAAGTATCGCAGCCAATCCTGCAACAAAACTAAATACCAAGAACCACCACAAACCATGTTGTGGCGCTGCTTTGTTTATTGCGACAGGTTTAACAGTCGTTTTAGCCGGAGCCGTTCCTGCAATGTCAAAACTAAAATCCAGATCGTCGAGGGTACAGGTCTCGTTGTTGCAACTTTGGTACTCGACAGCCCCTTTGATGCTAAACGATTGATTTGTAATGACTTTAATCGTTTGTGTAAAAATGGCTTCATTGCTGAAAAATTCGAGGTCCATGTTAAAAATCTTGTCATGTTCCTTTGTTGGTTTAGTTTTAGGCGATATATCTCCCACCAATTGATATTTGGAACTATCGGGATTAAATGTAAAGCTTGTTTTAATGGGTCCTCCGTCAGGCAAACTTGTGGAATAGAGATGCCATCCAGCATCGATTTTAGAACTGAACGTGAGTTCAATTTCTCCATTTCCGGTAGATTTCTGCGAAAAACTCCATTTGACCGGTTTGGTCAGTTGACCTGAAGATAGGATACTTGTACTTAATATCAGGGATATTAAGAGAATAAGTGTTTTTGTCATAATTTTAAAAATCAGAATTTCAATTCAAAACTACAAAAAAAGCTCATGCTTGTATTGCATGAGCTTTTTTTGTTTAGAAGATAATCTCTTCGCCATTCTCGTCGTAAAACTTTGAATCGAGGAAACTCATCGCGTTGATCTCCTGGATCTGAACTTTTTTACGATATTTCCATCTCCATTTCAAAGCTTTCGAAGGAAATCCCCTGGTCAGGAATGCCCCAACAAACGGGTGCAGTTTAATGGTCAACTTTCGTTTATGTAGTTCTTCGAAGATGAACCTGATTTTCTGTTCGATCTCTTCGATAAATAGTAAGGTTGGAGTCACTTTTCCCGAACCTTTGCAAACCGGACAAGTCTCAGCTGTCTCGATTGCCATCTCCTGACGCACCCGCTGCCGGGTAATCTGCATCAGACAAAACTTGCTCAAAGGCAATATGTTGTGTTTCGTTCTATCGGAAGCCATGGCCTCCTTCATTTTCTCAAAAACTTTTTGTCGGTTTTCGTTGCCGTGCATATCGATAAAATCAATTACGATTATGCCACCCATATCGCGAAGTCGCAATTGATGGGCTATTTCCTCAGCGGCAGCGAGATTGACCTCAAGGGCATTTGATTCCTGATCACCTGTTTTCGACCGGTTTCCACTGTTCACGTCAATAACGTGGAAGGCTTCTGTGTGTTCAATGATCAGATAGGCACCGCTCCTGAATGAGACGGTTTTTCCAAAAGATGCTTTAATTTGTTTATCGATCCCAAAATGTTCGAGAATGGGCAATTTACCATTGTAGTATTTTACCACTTTTTTCTTCTCAGGATCGATTGTTCCTACATATTCCTTTATCTCTACGGCAATATCCTCGTTGTTCACAAAAATATTGGAAAAATCAGGCGTATATAAATCCCTGATCATTCCAATGGTACGGTCAAGTTCCCCTAAAATAAGGGAGGGTGCTGCTTGTTTTTCCAGCTTTACGACCGCATTTTCAAATTTTGTAACCAAACGCCTTAGTTCGGGATCCAATTCCGCTACACGTTTCCCTTCAGCAGCAGTCCTGACAATAACCCCGTAATTTTTGGGGCATATGCTTTGAACTAATTTTTTTAAACGGCTCTTTTCCTCTGCCGATTCGATTTTTTGAGAGACTGAAATTTTGTTGCTGAACGGGATAAGCACCATATTTCTTCCAGCTACTGATATTTCGGATGTTAATCTGGGTCCTTTGGTCGAAATCGGCTCCTTGGCGATTTGCACCAAAATTGTCTGACCTGACTTGAGTACATCAGTAATTTTCCCATCTTTCGGAATATCAGGTTCCGGTTGAACCTTTAACTCAGAAGTCAACTTATTCTTTTTGGAACTTACCTGTTTAAGAAATTTGTTTAAAGTCTGGAATTGAGGCCCTAAATCCAAATAATGTAGGAACGCATCTTTCTCGTAGCCAACATCAACAAAAACAGCATTTAATCCGGGCATGATCTTCTTTACCTTGGCAAGGTAAATATCACCAACCGAGAATTTTAAATCACTGCTTTCCCTGTTTAGTTCTACCAGTTTTTTGTTTTCGAGTAAAGCGATTTCAACATGTGAGGGCGATACATCAATAATCAGTTCATTACTCACGGTCTTTACTCTTACTGTAAATTAAATACTAATAAATACAAGAAACCTAAAGTGCAATAGCACTTTAGGTTCTAATTCCTTTTCTACCACAAAAAACTATTTCTTCTTTTTGTGGCGATTTTTCCTCAAACGTTTTTTCCGTTTGTGGGTGGCCATTTTATGTCCTTTTCTTTTTTTACCGCTCGGCATAACTTAAAAACTTTTAATTATTTTACGTTGTTTTTAACGCGACCAACAAAAGTTTTAGCCGGTTTGAAAGAAGGAATAAAATGTTCAGGAATGATGATGGTTGTGTTACGGGAAATGTTGCGGGCTGTTTTCTCAGCACGTTTTTTCACGATAAAACTTCCAAAACCACGAAGGTAAACATTGTTTCCTTCTGCAAGTGAACCCGATACGGTGTCCATAAATGCCTCAACTGCTTTCTGAACAGTTACTTTCTCGATACCTGTGTTCTTCGAAATCTCGTTTACGATATCTGCTTTTGTCATTGCTATAAATTTAAATGATTCGACTTTCTTTGTTTTCATTTTGGTTTACAAATATATTGCTTTTGAATTAACCAACATCATACTAATCAATATTTTTTGTTCTTTTCGGAAAAATTTTTCAAAAAACTAAAAATATGCCCGAATTCGATAAAATCTTGATTGCTTGGTATCAACAAAACAAACGAAATCTTCCCTGGAGATCAAATAACGACCCTTATTTTGTATGGGTATCGGAAATAATCCTTCAACAAACACGAGTGGACACCGGAACCGACTATTTTCTTCGCTTCATCAAGACTTTTCCTGACGCTATTTCTTTGGCAAATGCTGAAGAAAATGATGTTTTAAAACTTTGGCAAGGATTAGGGTATTATTCCCGCGCCCGAAATATGCACGCTGCCGCCTTGCAGATAATAAATGAGTACAAAGGAGGTTTCCCAAGTTCCTATGTTGACATCAGAAAACTAAAGGGTGTTGGGGATTATACTGCTGCTGCGATTGCCTCTATTTCTTTTGGTCTGCCTTATCCCGTAATTGATGGAAATGTTTTTCGGGTCTTATCAAGGATTTTTGGAGTGGAAACTGCAATCGATACCTTAAAAGGCAAGAGGGAATTTACTGAATTGGCCTCGCTTTTAATAGACAAGGAAAACCCTGGTCAATTTAATGAAGCACTGATGGAATTCGGGGCTTTGCAATGCACACCCAAAAATCCCGAATGTCCGACTTGCCCATTCAATGACCGATGCATTGCCCTTTCAAAAAATGAAATTTCAAATCTTCCGGTCAAGTTAAAACAAACAAAAGTCAGAAAAAGGTACTTTAATTATTTATTAGTCAACGATGGAAATAGTTTTTACATTGAAAAAAGAGTTGAGAAGGATATTTGGCACAATCTGTATCAGTTCCCGCTTATTGAAACATCTGACACCGTAAACCTTGAAGAACTTATTTCCAATGAACGCTTTGTTAATCTGTTCGACCCAAAAGAGATTGTAATTGGCTCAATGGGACCAGAAATCGTACACCTTTTGACCCATCAGCGCTTACATGTCAAGTTTATTGACATCAAATCTTTAAAAGTTGTACCACAAATCAACTGGATTAAGGTAAGCCTCACGGGGATAAACAATTTTCCAGTCCCCAAAATAATCAATGACTTCTTGTTGGAGATGCATTCAAACAATAATGAGGAATAGTCAGAAATTATCACGTTTATTGTTATCTTTGAGAAGTAAATTTTTAGTAACTTAGACATATTAACCAATATTCTAAAGATTATGTCGATAAACAAAGTTATTTTAGTTGGAAATGTCGGGAAAGATCCTGAAATCAGACATTTAGACAGCAATGTCGCTGTTGCGAATTTCTCTTTGGCAACATCTGAGAGTTATACCAACAAAGCCGGTGAGAAGGTGACAACTACAGAATGGCACAATATTGTGTGTTGGCGCAGTTCTGCCACTTATGCCGAGAATTATATCCGAAAAGGGAGCCAGCTTTATGTGGAAGGGAAAATCAAGACGAGAAGTTACGATGCTCCGGATGGATCGAAAAGGTATGTGACAGAAATCTATGCCGATTCAATGCAATTGCTTGGGAAAAAAGCCGATAGCCCAACACCAGCAGAAGGCTATAAGACAACCCAAGTACCCTCTGTAAATGAACCTGTTGACAATTTTTCATATGGGAAAGAGGACAAGGAAGAAGACGATTTGCCATTCTGATATTCAACGATAAAATGGAAACAGGATTATCAATTACAAACCCAAGAAATTTTATCAGATGGTAAAATTTCCCTACATTTTTGTTGTGTTCCTGTTGTGTATCCTGATTTTTTCCGGTTCATGCCACAAAACTTATACTCCACGACCTCGTGGTTACTTCAGGATTGCTTTTCCTGAAAAGAGTTACAAACCACTTGCGATCCGGTTGCCTTATGGTTTTGAAATCCCGACCTATTCCATATTGGGGCGGGATTCCTTTAACCTGGATCAACCTTATTGGATCACGATCGACATACCTGCCAATCATGCACAGATACATTTAAGCTATAAAGAAATCAACAATAACCTGGGAACTTATATAGAGCAGTCTCGAAACCTTGTTTATGAACACACCCAAAAGGCAAGTGCCATCGAAGAACAAATTTTTGAAATGCCATCAAAAAGGGTTTTTGGTACAGTTTACACAATCAAAGGCAATGCTGCCTCGCCTTTACAATTTTATTTGACTGACAGTGTCAGGCATTTTTTACGTGGTTCCCTCTATATTAAGGAGATACCCAATATAGACAGTTTGCAGCCGGTCATTTCTTTCCTGTCGAAGGATGTTTACCGCATAATTGAAACAACCGAATGGAAAAATTCTAAATAATGCCACTGATACATCGGGAAAATATTAACAGGGGTGAGATTGGAGTTTGGAATATATCTGAGAGCATCGATGACCTGTACTTATTGGCCAGGTTATCAGAACCGGATTTATATTCTTATAATGAGATTAAAGCGCCACATCGTAAAAAAGAGTGGCTGACAGCCAGAATACTTCTCAACGAACTAACCGGTGAGCAAACTAGAATTGCCTACCATAACGATGGAAGACCCTACGCCGAGAATTCAGTATTTAATATAAGCATATCACATACAGGTATATACGTTGCTGTCTTTCTCCATTCCAAGGCAATCCCGGGAATTGACATCGAGCTAATTACAAGACAGGTTGGGCGTGTTGCAACCCGGTTCCTTGCACCTGATGAATTATCCTCGTGTTTAGATGATAAAGAATTATCAAATTTCCGGTTGTTGATGCACTGGTGTGCAAAAGAGGCCATTTTCAAGATGATACCACTCACAGATATTGAATTTGCAACAGATATCAGAATCAACTACGACGGACCTACCTCTAATACAGGGACTTTTCAAGGAGCATTTGAATTTAAAACCGGCTCAGTTCCAATTCCTCTTTACTATCGGATACTTGGTGAACTCCTGATTGTCTGGGGCTCGATTGAAAAAACGGAGTTGGAATGTCACATACAATCGATTCCCACTAATTTGGTCAAGTGAACAAATGAAGCTTTCATACGTCATTTGATTATGAAAATACAATATATAATATGAATATACCCGATTCCCATATCATCGTGATCTTTGGTGCCTCCGGGGACCTAACGAAAAGGAAACTGATCCCAGCTGTTTTTGAACTTTTCATTGATCAGCACCTACCGGAAAATTTTGCAATTCTTGGCACCAGTCGAACTACCCTGACTGATGAAGAATTCCGTCAGCGGATTTTGGAATTTTTACCATTGGAAAGCAAACAAACAGAATCATTTTTAAATCATATCTATTATCAAACAATTGATTACTCTGTTCAGGACGATTACCTGAAATTGAAAGAACGGTTGGAGAGTTTAAGTTTGCGGTTAAGGATCACACCCAATTATCTTTTTTACCTTTCAACACCTCCCAATTTATATGACCTGATTCCTGAAAAGCTTGCAACGGTACAGCTTAATTCACAAAAGGATGGATATAGAAGATTAGTTATTGAAAAACCGTTTGGAAACAGTCTTCTAAGTGCCAAGGCATTGAATATTAGCCTTCAAAAAAACTACCAGGAGAATCAAATCTATAGGATAGACCATTATCTCGGCAAAGAAACTGTTCAAAACCTGATGGTCACACGGTTTGCAAATGGCATCTTCGAACCCATCTGGAACAGGAACTTTATTGAGCGTGTTGAGATCACCTCTGCTGAAAGTCTTGGTGTGGAAGGTAGGGGAGGATATTATGACCACTCCGGTGCAATGCGCGACATGGTGCAAAACCATCTTTTACAGGTTGTTGGGATGGTGGCAATGGAACCTCCCGTAGTGATTGAAGCGGATGCCATCCGCCATGAAGTCATGAAGGTTTTTCAATCTTTACGCCCTTTAAAACCTGAGGAGCTGCAAAAACATGTTGTCAGGGGACAATATACAGCATCGACCATAAAGGGTCAGGCAATTGCAGGCTATCGTGAAGAACCTGGAGTTGATCCTGAATCCCATACCGAAACCTATCTTGCAATGAAGTTCTACATTGACAACTGGAGATGGGCAGGTGTTCCGTTCTTTATCCGCACAGGTAAAAAACTACCAACACGGGTTACCGAAATAGTAATCGAATTCAAACCTTCGCCACATCATTTATTTATTTAACATGAACAGTTTTGACCAAATTGCTAACAATCAATTAATTATACGCATTCAGCCAGATGAGGGCATATTGTTGAAATTTGGGATGAAAGAACCTGGCGCAGGATTCAGGGTAAATCAGGTGAACATGGATTTTCACTACTCAAGTCTGGCAAACATTCAATTACCTACTGCCTACGAACGCCTCCTATTGGATTGTATGATGGGGGATGCGACCCTTTATTCACGGGGAGATACGGTTGAGGCAGCATGGAATTTTATACAACCAATTCTGGATGCATGGGAAAATGATCCTACAATTCCCGTTTATGGTTATCCCGCAGGAACATGGGGACCACTTGAATCGGATAGTTTGATCGACGGGGACAAGATGTGGCGCTATCCATGCAAAAACCTGTCGGACGATGGGTTGTACTGTGAATTGTAGAAAACTGAATTGTATTAATGGATGGGAACTTTTATACACATTGGCAAAACGGCAGAAGATATTGCTGTGATGTTTGCAAATCAATTGGTTGCCTTGGTTTATGAAACTGGGGACGCCCCTTTTCACCTTGCTTTGTCAGGGGGAAAAACTCCGTCGCTATTGTTTTCTTTATTGGCAGAAAAATATGCAATGACTATTCCCTGGCAGAAAATCCATTTTTGGTGGGGCGACGAGAGGATGGTCCAGCCTGATAATCCTGAAAGTAACTTTGGTGTAGTCAATGAACTTCTATTTAGAAGACTCTCAATTGCATCAGAAAATATCCACAGGATTAAAGGTGAAGATTTTCCTGATATTGAATCGGAAAGGTATGGAACAGAAATCAATTCATTCCTACCAGAAGTGGATGGCTGTCCATCTTTCGACCTGGTTATGCTGGGATTGGGTGACGATGGACACACTGCTTCTATCTTTCCGAACCAAATGCAATTACTGGAATCTGATCAGGTTACGGCAATTGCGACCCATCCCCAATCGGGACAAAAACGGATTACCCTAACCGGAAAGGTGATCAACAATGCAAAGAGGGTCGCCTTTTTGGTTTCAGGGGAATCGAAAGCACTGATTTATAATGAGATAGCTAATAACACTGATAATTCTTTAAAGTACCCGGCGGCGCATATCCATCCAAATGGGGATTTGCATTGGTTTGTTGACAACAAAGCACGATTTCTTTGATTGGAAAACGTGCTTTTTTGTCAAATGATCCGATTACAATATTGCCTATTTGACCAGAAAGTCGAACATTTTTCTTTCTCCAATAAACCCTTCGAGCCGGTCGTTGATATTTACTGGGCCAACACCTGCAGGAGTTCCTGTATAAATTAAGTCTCCTATTTTTAGCGTAACAAACTGTGAGACATATTCTATAATCGTATCAATATTGAAGATCATGTCGCGGGAGTTACCGGTTTGTACCACTTCCCCATTTTTGCGCAACGAAAAATCGATCTGTCCCAGATCGCCAAGTTCCTGTTTCGGGATAAATTCGCCCAGGACCGCTGCCGAATCAAAAGCCTTTGCCTTTTCCCAGGGCAGACCTTTTTCGATGAGTTTCCGCTGAAGGTCCCGGGCTGTAAAATCGACCCCGAGTCCAATTTCGTCGTAATAACGATTGGCGAATTTCGATTCGATGGATTTACCAAGCCGATTGATTTTTACGATCAATTCAACCTCGTGATGAATCTCCTTTGAAAATTCTGGAATAAAAAAATGCCTGTTGTCCAGCAATAAGGAGGAATCCGGTTTCATGAAGAAAACTGGTTCTGTTGGAATATCATGCTCCAGTTCCCTGGCGTGTTTCAGGTAATTACGTCCTATACAAATGATTTTCATGGCATTACAATATAAAAGATTATAATTTACGGTTCATTTCCCTCAATTTGATGCCTGTCAGGATCTTTTTTGTGTAAAGCGGAAATTCATTCTGCATCATCCAGCCATAATAACCTGGTTCAACACGAAATACCTCTTCAACAGGCTTTCCTTTGTGCTTTCCAAAATTAAATACCTCAACACCCTTTTCATCATATACAATCCGACCGGCAAAATCAACGCTTTTATCAAATGCTGAAAATGAGGCCAATGCATCAACACTATTTACAATCGGCACCGACTTCTTCCCATTGTCCTCAAATTCCACTCCTGAATACCTCTCGATCTGTGCTTTTAAAACTTCGTAAGTGGCTTTGGTATCAGCCATTGCGTTATGGGCATTTTCAAGATCCTGCAACAGGTAAAATTTATAGGCCGCGGCCAAAGTCCTCTTTTCCATCCGGTGGAAAATAATCTGCACGTCAACAAATTTGTGTTTTTTCAGGTCAAGGTCGATATCGACCCTCAAAAATTCTTCCATTAACAATGGAATGTCGAATCGCGTCGAATTAAATCCCGCAAGATCGCAGCCTTCGATAAATTTGGCGTACAGTTTTGCAACTTCCTTAAAGTGGGGGGCATCTTTTACATCCTCATCATAAATACCATGGATTGCAGATGATTGGGCTGGAATAGGTATTCCAGGGTTGATCCGTTGTAATTTTTCCTCTTCCCTGCCATCCGGAAACACTTTTAAAAGTGCAATTTCCACGATGCGGTCGGTGACCACATTGATCCCGGTTGTTTCGAGATCAAGAAAAACGAGGGGATTCCTTAGATTTAGTTTCACTGTAGTACTAGATTAAAACTAAAAAACCCGGGGGTCGTGCAACCACCAGGTTTTATTAGTTTGAAATTCAAATATTAAGCATTGATCATCATCGGCATTAACAACATCAGGATGTCTTCGGCTTCCAGTTCTTTTTCAGCAGGCAATAAAAGTCCAGCCCTCGAATGATCCGAAAGTTTCATCTTCACATCTTCAGAAGAGAGATTGGAAAGAATTTCGATCAGGAATGTCGATTTAAAACCAATTTCCATGTCAGGACCGGTATATTCACAATTAATTGTCTCCACACCGGAGATTGCAAAATCAATATCTTGGGCTGAGACAATAAGTTGCGATGGTGTCATCTTTAGACGGACAAGGTTGCTCGCCTGATTCGCAAAAACAGAAACACGTTTTAGGGTTGTGTAGAAATCGACCCGGTCGATCAATAATTCGTTGGGATTATTTAATGGAATAACAGAATTATAGGAAGGATATTTACCTTCTACAAGCCTGCAAACCAATTTAAAACCGCTCAATGTAAAAAACGCATTTTTTTGATCGAATTCGAGTTTTACATCCGAATCTTCGCGGGGAAGAAGGCTTTTCAACAAGGACGCCGGTTTTTTTGGAAGGATGAAGGATGCTACATTATCGTATTTTACGTCCGAACGTTTGTACCTTACCAGTTTATGTGCGTCAGAAGCAACGAACGTAACTTCCTCAGGGGCAAATTCCAAATAGATACCATTCATAACCGGTCTCAACTCATCGTCTGCAGTTGCGAACAAAGTCTTGTTGATTCCTGTCAGCAACAGGTCGTGTGGAAGATTGATCGAGTGTTTGTTATCTGAAAGATTGGGCAAGGAGGGGAAATCTTCACCGTTGTGTCCCACAATCGAGTATTTACCATTTGCAGAAAGGATCTCAACAACAAGTGAATCAGGATCAATCACAAAAGTAAGGGGTTGCTCTGGAAACTCCTTTAACGTTTCGAGCATGATTTTTGCCTGAACTGCAATCAACCCATCCTCTTCGGAATTTTCAAGTTCAAGTTGGGTGATAAGCGTGGTTTCCAGGTCGGAAGCCGTTATCGTCAAAGTTGTTCCTTCAAGCTTCAAAAGAAAATTATCCAATATTGGTAAGGTGTTCTTACTGCTAATCACCCTGCTGATCGCATTCAGATGCTTCAGCAATTCGGTACTTGAAACTACAAATCTCATGGTTTATACTCTTAAATTGGTTTTATTTTAAATCCTAATACCCTGATTATTAATGCAAACAAATTACAATTTTGACGTTTGCACGAATTTACGAAGTTATGAATATTCATTTACTTTGCAAATCTAACCTGACAAATATTTTGTTTTTCGTGTTTCTTTAAAAATCAGGTTGTTACATCCTCTGAATTGAAACCGGATGTTTTCTTGAATAACGCCTGCGGCGCATAAAACTGAAGGCCAATCCTCCGGATAAGCTGATTAAGACAGGTAGGAGCACGTTGACCAATTGCCAGAACGTTTTTTCCTCCCTTAATTTCACTTTATCGAGCAACCGCATTTGCATGGTTCGTGACCTTAACAGCATCAGTCCCGAATCGTCGCAAAGGTAATTTATGGAATTGACCAAAAATTCCTTATTCCCATAGGTTATATTCGTGACTTTATCATATCCGAGCGGCAAAGGGATATATTTACCGCCTGAGAAAGTTACTTTATTGGCAATCAATGCACCATCTGAAATGAAGATCATTTTTGAAGGTTTACTTTCTGTAACCATCTTTGTACCTACTGGAATTCCCAACTCATTGATCATTCTGTTTTTAAATACAGAAGTAAACTTCCCTTCCTTCAGAACGCCTGTAGGGATGTTTTGTTTGTTAAAGAGGTTTCGGGCAGGTGGCGCATCTATCATTGCAAGGTTAACCATCATTGGACTTTGGTTTGTCCTTGCATAAGGGGAAGTCGTGAGGATCACAATACTTTTCATAGATTCGTTTTCATCAACCAAATCTATCGAACTAACAAATTCTGTAGATACCCTGTTGACACTTTTCCCAATTGGATGAGTTTGTGAGGGTTCCAGTAAAGGGGAAAAATACCAAGGGGCCATGGTGTACCTCGGAGGCTGTCCTTCAAGTGCCGTATTTACCCTTAATTGCTGACAATCAACATCCTGTATCAAATCTCGATTAAACCTGATCCCATAACGGAACAACTGATCATCAAGGTTCAACTCCCTTGGGAAAGCAAGGGTGGACATTCCGTTGGATAAACTATCGAGACTAACACTTACGGGATCGATCAGCCACATCATTCGTCCGCCATTCATAAGGTATTGATCTATTGCAAATTTATCCTTTTCGGGAAAGGGCTTCAATGGATTGGCAATTATTACCGCCTTAAAACTATCAGGTGAAGACAAAAGAGCTGAGGAAGTAATCCTTTGAATATTAAAACTTTCGGAAAGTGTGGTAGAAATATCATGTACCTGGATTTCCTCCAATTCATCATGACCAGTCAGAAAGGCAATATTTTCCTTTTTCTCCTGGAACAACAATTTCAGACCCCTTGCAATCTCATATTCGAGCTGCTCAACTGATCGTATCAGGTTTTCCTCATCGCGCAATCCCGGATCGTTTTTCAATAAATTTACAATGATTTCATTGTTTCCGGAACGTAGGACAAGAGTCGGGAAAACTGTTTTCGTTGTAACTCCCCTTTCAGTGTTGATCCTTAGGTTTACAGGCATAATTCCAGATGAAATAATGTTCTCGATGTACTTCTTTCTGTCAATTCCGGGTGGTATTAAATCATAAGGATCAGTAATCAATATCTTAAATGGTTGATCGCAATAGGTTTTTAAATCCCTTAATTTTTCAATTGTTGCCTTTTGCAATTTAATCAGGCCGGGAGGAAGATCCCCAGCAAGCAATATCTCAGATTCAATGGGGTAATGAATTTTTTTGACAAGTTCAAGCGATTGTGGGGAAAGGGTATATCTTTTTTCGGTCGTAAAATCCAATCTGAAAAAATTAATTTCAGAAATAACTGTAACGACCAATATAATAGACACATATAAAAATAAATGTTTTGCTGAACGTGTTATGGGTCTTCGTTTCCATTCAATAACTATGCGGGTAAGCAGAATAAAAAAACCTGCCATAAATAAAAAATAGAGCAAATCGCGGCTGTCGAGTACTCCCCGGCTTACCGACGCATAATGAGAACTGATCCCAATTGAAGTAATAAGTGTGGAAATATTTGAGGGGAATGGTAATCTTGCTATGAAATCAAATCCTGAGTACCAGAAGAAGCACAGAAAAACAGAGACAATAAAGGCAATAATCTGATTGTCAGTAATTGAAGATGTAAATAAACCGATAGTAAGGTAAATTGCGGCAAGAAAGAAGAGTCCTGTATAACTTCCCCAGGTCGCACCAGTATCGATTGATCCCACAGGGTTACCTAAAAGATAAACAGCCAGGAAGTAGATCAGGGTTGGTATAAGTGTAAGTGCAACAACTGTTAATGCTGCAAAAAACTTGGCCAGGACCAATTGAAGTTCGGTGATCGGACGGGTCAGCAAAAGTTCCATCGTACCACTCCTTATCTCATCGGCAAACATACGCATGGTAACAGCCGGGATCAGAAACAAATAGATCCATGGTGCAATTTCAAAAAGTCCATCCAGAGTAGCATAACCACTGTCTGGGATATTATAGTTGCCTGTAAAAACCCATAAAAAAAGTCCTGTCAACAGTAAAAACACCACAGAAACCAAGCTACCGATGATTGAACCAAAAAACTGAACAATTTCCTTCCTGAATAAACTCCACATCTTACTATCTATTTGTCATTCAGTAATCTAAACATCAATATAGCGGCTCGTTCCGCACATCCTGGACCACCAAGTTTTTCCATTACTTCTGCATATCCCGTTAACATTGCCTCCCGATAAGCTTTTTCGTCAAGAATCCTGGTCAATTCGCAACTTACTTTTTCAACCGTACAATCAAATTGAAATAGTTCCTTGACGATTTCGCGCCCACCAATCAGGTTAACGAGAGAAATAAATGGTATCTTAACAATGTATTTTTTGAAAAAAACACCCACTATTCCCAATTCCACTTTATAACAAACGACTTGTGGAATATTCAGGTAGGCTGTTTCAAGTGTAGCAGTACCCGATGCAACAAGTGCTGCGGTTGATTGTTTTAAAAGATCATATGTTTGGTCAAAAACCACTGGAATCGATACATTTCCCAATACATTGTCATAGATAGTTTTGTCCTGTGAAGGCGCACCAGCTATAACAAATTGAAATTCTGGATATTGCAACGAAACTTCAGATAAGACAGGCAAAATCCGCATAATCTCCTGTTGTCGGCTACCGGCCAGCAAACCTATAATTGGTTTTTGGGACAAATTGTTCTTTTGTATGAATTCGTTATAAGTCTGTTCCTGATTTGGCCTGCGCGAGAGTTCATCAATCGTAGGGTTGCCTACATACCTGACTTTGTAATCATATTTGCTATAAAATTCCGATTCAAATGGGAAAATCGTAAATAACTCATCTATGAATTTTTTTATTTTATGTACCCTTTTCTTCTTCCATGCCCATATTTTGGGCGAGATATAATAATAAACTTTTATCCCATGGGCTTTTGCAAATTCGGCCATCCTAAGGTTAAACCCTGGATAATCAACCAATATCAATACATCAGGTCTAAACTCAAGCAATTTTTGTTCGGCCAATTTAAAATTCTGCTTGATTTTGTGGAGGTTCAATAACACAGGAACAAGTCCCATAAAGGCCATTTCGCGATAATGTTTCAAAAGTGTCCCGCCCTCAGCAGCCATCAGGTCGCCTCCAAAAAAAGTGAACAAAGCTTCTTTGTCACACTTTTTCAATTCCCGCATTAAATGTGATGCATGAAGATCACCCGAAGCCTCACCGGCAATTATGAAGTATTTCATTTGTCAATCAATAATTAATCTTTCACTGTTTATATAAGCAGAAAGAATTCAACAATTAAAACAATTTTAGGATGAAAACAGCAACTCCTAAAATTATTGTAGCTGCCAGGACACCTCTTCCCGAACTATATCGATTACTATTCATCAGAAGGAGGAAAGGGAGCAGATTGGGAAAAACAGAAAGGCTTATTACACTAACAAATTTTTTCGATTCCCATAAATGTTTAAGGTAATCCGTAAAGTTATAGGTACCACCACGGACGATGTAATAAAGCATGAAAAAAATCAGAGGAAACATAAACCCAATCAGGATACCTTGTGACATCTTATTAAAAAACAGGGTCTTATCGTCGTAATCCATAACATTAAAATTTCCATTTGTGCATAACCTGAAATCCCGCATAGGCAGTAAGATCCGTGGTGACGGGTACAACCGAAACAAATCCGTTAAGCAAGGCAAAATCATCTGTATCACGCGATTCAGCTTCAGCATTGTTGAAATACCCTTTCAGCCAGTAATATTCACGGCCATGAGGATCAGTCCTTTTTTCAAACTCCTCCACCCACTTGCCCCTTGTCTGGCGGCATAAATTAATCCCCTTAATCTCACCTTTTGGAATGTTCACGTTTAAACAAACACCTTCGGGAAGCCCATGTTCTGCTACTTTTTGAAAAACGCGGGCAACGACCATTTTGGAACGTGAAAAATCTGCGTCAGGACTATAATCATTCAAAGAGAATCCGATAGAGGGTACGCCATGAATACACCCTTCAAGTGCAGCACCCATGGTTCCTGAATACAATATCGATACTGAAGTATTCGCTCCATGATTGATGCCCGAAATAATAAAATCCGGAAGTCTTTCAAGTAATTGGTTACAAGCCAGTTTTATACAGTCAGCCGGTGTGCCGGTACATGAATAGATTAAAAGACCCTGATCTTCCTGAAGCCTGGTCACTCTTAAAGGATGATCAACTGTAATTGCATGCGACATCCCTGAACGTGGACTTTCGGGTGCGACAACAACAATATCCCCAAAAAGGCGGATCACCTCAATCAGTTCGTTCAAACCTTTGGCATAAACGCCATCATCGTTGGTAATTAAGATCAAGGGTCTCTCGTCCATTGTTTATTTTTAATTAACAGGGCGCAAAGATAATGGATTCGATATGAAGAAATGTGCTATTTTTAGTAATAGTTTATACCTTTGCCTTAAAATCTGACAATTTTGAAAAAGAGAATTATACTACTTGGTACAACATGGCCCTTTCGTAGTGGAGGGATTTCGACATTCAATGAGCGACTTACGCGTGCTCTCATTGATTCAGGCGATCAGGTTGTTATTTATACTTTCTCCCTGCAATATCCTTCATTCCTGTTTCCAGGCAAGACCCAACTTTCAGACCAACCTGCACCGGAAGGATTGGACATCCGGATTAAAGTTAATTCCGTCAATCCATTTAACTGGGTTGCTGTTGGGCGTGAAATCCGCAACCAAAAACCCGATGTATTGTTGCTTCGCTATTGGATCCCATTTCTGGCACCCTGTCTGGGCACTATAGCAAGGATTGTCAGGAAAAATAAGTTTACAAAAATCATAGCTGTAGCAGATAATATTATACCTCATGAGAAACACGTTTTTGATAAATCTTTCACCCGCTATTTTACAGAAAGCTGCGATGGATTTATTACCATGTCGAGGGCAGTATTAAAAGACCTGAAACAATTTTGTCCGAATGCACCGATGGTCTATACTCCACATCCATTGTATGACATTTTCGGAAATATTGTTCCGAGGGAACAGGCACTCAATCAATTGGGCTTAAGCACCGATTACAGGTATCTTTTATTTTTTGGGTTTATCCGTGATTACAAGGGCCTTGATTGGCTTCTCGAAGCATTTAGTGATGAAAAACTCCGCAAATTTCCTGTCAAACTGATTGTTGCAGGCGAGTTTTATACCTCGTCGGAAAAATATCTACAGATCATCAGGGACAAAAACCTCACTGATCATGTTATCCTACGTACCGATTTTATTGCCGATCAGGATGTTGCAAATTATTTTGGGGCTGCCGACATGGTGGTTCAACCTTATAAATCTGCGACACAGAGTGGTGTTACGCAGATTGCATTTCACTACAATAAACCAATGTTGGTAACCGAAGTTGGTGGGCTTGGAGAAATAATCCCGCATGGAAAAGTTGGCTATGTTGTTCAACCTGAACCTAAGGCAATTTCTGAGGCAATTTTTGATTTTTACAAAAATGATAGGATTGGGTTATTTACCGGAAATGTTGTCCGTGAAAAGGAAAAGTTCTCGTGGGGAACAATGATCGAAACCTTTGAAATTGTTCTTAACAAAATATTGACAAACAAGTGATCAGACGTTAAAGGAATTCAAAATGGTTTGACCATCATATCAAATAAAAAGTTATTTTTACGTTTCAAATTGAGGCCAGATTGATGATGGATTTACAAACCGAAATAGAAAAAAGAGAAATTGAAGATTTGTTCGAAGATCTTTTAAAGTCGTTTACGCGGCCTTTATCTGCAGAACACGAACAATTGATCCGAAAAGCATTCAATTTTGCCAATGCAGCGCATATGGGCGTCAGGCGCAAATCAGGCGAACCCTATATTATCCACCCTATTGCCGTTGCAAAAATTGTGGTCAGCGAAATCGGGCTTGGTACAAAGTCGGTTCTTGCTGCAATTTTGCACGATGTAGTTGAGGATACCGAATATACGCTTGAAGATATCCACAATATGTTCGGGGCTAAGGTCGCTTCCTTAGTTGACGGACTCACTAAACTATCAGGTACCTTCGATTCAAAGCAAGCCTCCAATTTCAGGAAAATGCTCCTGACATTGTCAGACGATGTTAGGGTAATTTTGATCAAACTGGCTGACAGACTGCACAATATGCGGACACTTGATTCGATGCCCTATCAGAAGCAGTTGAAGATCACCTCAGAAACACTTTATATCCTTGCACCGCTTGCACATCGGCTTGGCCTCTATGCGATCAAATCGGAACTCGAAGACCTGAGTTTGAAATACAAAAGCCCAGAAACCTATAAACAAATTGAACTTAAACTCCGAAGCGAACAGGAACGGATCAACTACCTGGTTTTTGATTTTGCTGCTCCAATTCAGGAGAAGCTTAGGGCTGAAAATTTTGAGTTCGACATTAGTGGCCGTCCTAAATCGATCTATTCCATCTGGAACAAGATGCAGTCAAAAAATGTCACTTTCGACGAGATTTACGATCTGTTGGCTATCCGGATTGTATTCAAACCAAAGGAAGGAATTTCAGAAAAAAGGCAGTGTTTTGATATCCTTTCCCTGATTACCGATATTTACACTCCCAAACCTGACCGCATCCGCGATTGGATCACAATTCCCAAAGCAAATGGCTATGAAGCGTTGCATGTGACAGTTATGGGACCGGAGGGGCAATGGGTCGAAGTACAGATACGAACTGAGCGGATGGATGAAATTGCCGAAAGGGGATTTGCTGCACATTACAAATACAAAGAGGAGGGCGCCAATGAAAGCGAATTGGATAGGTGGTTATTGAAAATCAGGGAATTGCTCCGAAACCCGGAATCAGATGCACTTGATTTTCTGGATGAATTCAAATTGAACCTTTACTCTCAGGAAATCGTCATTTTCACACCCAAAGGGGAGATGAAAATGTTGCCAAAAGGTGCCACCGTTCTTGACTGTGCATACGATATCCACTCGGAACTCGGCAACCATTGTATTGGGGCAAAAGTGAACCACTTATTGGTCCCCATGAGCCATGTTCTTAAAAGCGGCGATCAGGTCGAGATCCTCACATCAGACAAACAAACCCCAAAACCAACCTGGATCGACAGTGCAATTACGGCCAGGGCCAAATCAAAAATCAGGGATTCGTTTAAGCAGGAACAGAAAAAGCACATCGAAGATGGAAGGACCGAACTTAACGAACAACTCGAAAAATTAAAGGTCAAGCCAGCCTCCAATACCCTTAAAAAACTGATCAACCATTACGGACTTCATACAAAAGAACAGCTTTATGCTGAAATCGGTATGGGACTTGTCAGCCTTGACGATCTCGAAACTACGCTACATGAAAAATCGGTCAATAAATTTGTGAAATTCTGGAAGCTTTCCTTTGGTGGTGATAAAAAGGCTGAAAATCAGGTTATTGATAAGAATAAGCCCTTCCTGCTTACCGAAAATCAAAAAAAAGCCAATTATCTGCTCGCCTCTTGCTGTAATCCGATACCAGGAGATGATGTTGTTGGTTTTGTAACTGAAGGTGGCCAGATCATGATCCATAACAAATCATGTACACAGGCTCTAAAAATGATGTCAAGCCAGGGTGATAATATTGTTGAAGCAACCTGGACAAAATCAAAAGTACTTTCATACCTTACCCACTTGTATATTAAGGGTTTCGACAGGCAGGGAATTGCGCATAATATTATCAATGTGATCTCAAACGAATACGGTATCAATATGAGGTCCATCAACCTTGATGCCCATGATGGCTTATTTGAAGGCAACCTTTATCTTTACATTCACAATACCGACCTGCTTGAAACATTGATAACCAAGCTTTCAGGCATAAAAGGCGTTGACTCTGTCCACCGGAAGGATATTTAATCTGGTTTGTTTATTATTTTTATTGTGAAATGCTGATTTATTCAAAATATTCCTACTTTTACAGTCTATTTTAACTTAGATTAAGTATGAATAGTCAACATAGTAATAAAGATACAGTTAAGTCACTATTTACCGAATACCTTGAACGCAAAGGACATCGGAAGACACCGGAACGTTATGCGATTCTCGACGAGATCTACTCCAGGAATGGGCATTTCGACATCGAAACACTTTATATTTCGATGAAAAACAAAAATTACAGGGTAAGCCGTGCTACCTTGTACAATACAATTGAGTTGCTTCTTGATTGTAAACTTGTCGTCAAACATCAGTTTGGAAAGAATATTGCCCAGTTTGAGAAAACCCTTGCTTCTACACAACACGATCACCTGATCGATATCAGAAATGGTAAAGTGCTTGAGTTCCATGATCCCCGCATAAGGGAAATTATTGAGGATGCCTGTGCCAAGCACAATTTTAAACTTTCGCACCACTCCCTTTATTTGTATGGCGAAATGGAGGATCAGGCAACGAATACATCGACAGATTAATTTAATCGCTGAACAGTCGCCTTCTGATCGGAGGTTCTTGTCCCGTTTTCAAAAGATTTCTTTACCTTTGTTCGATTTTTGCGTTTTGAAATTAAAATTATTATCAGATGAAGGTAGATGTATTGCTTGGTCTTCAGTGGGGGGACGAAGGAAAAGGAAAGGTTGTGGATGTTTTGACTCCTCGTTACGATGTGATTACCCGTTTCCAGGGAGGTCCGAATGCTGGCCATACCCTTGAATTCAATAATATTAAGCATGTCCTTCACACAATTCCTTCTGGAATATTCAGGGACGATAAGATCAATATCATTGGTAATGGTGTTGTAATTGATCCGTGTATTTTTAAAAAGGAGATCGATTCATTGTTAAAACTAGGGTTCGATCTTAAAAAGACCCTTTTTATTTCCAAAAAGGCCCACTTGATCCTTCCAACCCACCGTCTTCTCGATGCTGCATCAGAGGCAGCAAAAGGGGATGCCAAGATCGGATCTACCCTTAAAGGGATTGGCCCGGCTTATCGTGATAAAATTGGTCGGGATGGATTAAGGGTCGGCGATATCCTTTCTGGTTTCATGGAAAAGTACAAATCAAGGGTCAAACAACATACAGATTTACTGACCAAGTATTATCGCTTCGATTATGAATCGGCTCTGACCGATTATGAAACAGCATGGTTCGAGGGAATTGAAACGATAAAACAATTCCAACTGATTGATAGTGAAATATTTATTAACAATTTAATTGAAAGTGGCAAAACAGTAATCGCAGAAGGAGCCCAGGGAACAATGTTGGATATTGATTTTGGTTCCTATCCGTTTGTAACCTCTTCCAATACAATTACTGCCGGGGCTTGCACCGGTTTGGGTATTGCCCCAAACAAAATCGGGAAAGTTTATGGAATCTTCAAGGCATATTGTACCCGTGTTGGAAGTGGTCCTTTCCCCACTGAATTGATTGAAGAAACCGGTCAAAAATTGAGGGATATTGGCCATGAATATGGTTCAACAACAGGACGTCCGCGACGTTGCGGGTGGCTCGACCTTGTAGCTTTAAAATATGCCATTATGATTGATGGTGTTACTGAGCTGATCATGATGAAAGCTGATGTCCTCGATGATTTTGACGAGATCAAAGTCTGTACAAAATATAAAATTAATGGTGAGTTGACGGATGAATTTCCGTATGAGCTTGATGGTCAGGTCGAACCGATCTATGAAATCCTGCCTGGTTGGAAAACCCCGTTGACCGGAGTGACCGATGTTTCGGGTATGCCAGACAACCTGATCAGATATATCCATTTTATTGAAGCCAAAATGAAAGTCCCTGTCAGGATTGTCTCTGTGGGTCCGGACAGGTCGCAAACAATTGAACGGTAAACTATTGGAATTACTCCATATGATAAGGATCCCGGAACTACACCGGGATTTTTTTTATTCCTGAACCATTGACTATTTTTGTGTAAAAAGGAATTTGTGACAATAGTATATTTGATAAAACAAAAACAATGTTGACAAAAACAACCGCGGAAACTTTAGGTCTTTATACCGATTACTACGAATTATCGATGGCACAGGGTTATTTTCTGGCAGGGAAAAAGGAAGATATAGTTGTATTCGATTTCTTTTTCAGGACCAATCCTTTTGAAGGTGGTTTTCTCGTTTTCGCGGGACTTGGTGATTTCCTTCAGTCGCTTTCGCGGTTCAGGTATTCGCAAGAAGATTTGAACTACCTGGAAAACAGAGGATTTTGTGACGAATTTCTGAATTATCTGAAAGATTTTAGTTTTAAAGGGACGATCCTGTCTGTCAGGGAGGGTGAGATTGTCTTTCCAGGTGAACCGATACTAAGGGTCGAAGGGAGTATTATTGAAGCCCAATTGATTGAAACATTGCTCCTTAATATTTTAAATTTTCAATCCTTAATTGCCACCAAATCATTTCGAATGAAATTGGTTTGTGGCGAAAAGAACTATGCTGAATTTGGACTTCGCCGGGCCCATGGAACCGGAGGTATCCAGGCAAGTCGGGCTGCAATCATAGGAGGAGCCTCATCAACCTCGAATGTTTATGCAGGAAGTTTGTATGGTATCCCCGTTTCTGGCACAATGGCCCATTCGTGGGTACAAAGTTTTGACGATGAGCTAACCGCTTTTCGCACTTATGCACGTTTTAACCCGAACCACACCATTTTGCTTGTCGATACTTACGACACCTTGTGCAGTGGCATCCCCAATACGATTACCGTGGCCAAGGAGATGGAGGCGATTGGCCATAAAATTATCGGAATCCGGATGGACAGTGGCGACCTCGCTTACCTGAGCAAAAAAGCCAGGAAAATGCTGGATGCCGCAGGATTAAAATACATTAAAATAATTGTATCCAATCAGTTAAACGAATATGTAATCAGAAGTCTTGACGAACAGAATGCACCGATAGATGGTTATGGGATTGGGACTGAATTGGTAACAGGCAAACCGGATGCTGCCCTCGATGGCGTTTACAAATTGGCCTTATGCAACGACCATCCGCGCATGAAATTATCCGAAAATGTGGAGAAAATGACCTATCCTGGCCGCAAATCGCTTTATCGTTATTACGACAGTGAAGGGAATTTCTTCCGCGATGGCATCCTGCTCGATGATGAAGAACCTGACAGCTGCGATTGTATCCACAACCCAATCCTACCTGAACGTTGTACAATGGTGAACGGATTGACCAGGGAAAACCTTCACATTAAGGTATATGAAAATGAGGTAATTACAAATACGCTTTCATCTCCGCAAGAGTGCCACGAATATCTGATGTCACGAGCGGCCCTATTGCCTGCAGAACACAAGCGGTATATCATGCCCCATATTTACAAGGTCGGCACATCGATTAAACTACTCAATTTACGGGATGAGGTAAGGAAGAAGATGGGGAAGAAATCTGTCTAATGATTCTTTTACAGTCCACAGTTAAGGACAAGATGCGTTTGCAATCTGATTATCAATAGATTCAAATGGATTATCGATTTTAATTCCGTCAATTTTTGAAAAGTCAGGGACATTTCTTATCATTTAAAGTTGGTGCCTATAATAAATCTCTCGTCCATTGATTTCGCATTTGTTGCAATTCATCCTCCAAATCAAAATTATAACTTGACAACAAACCGATGAAATCAGTAGGGTCAAAATCATGTTTTTTCTCATCCAGAATTTCAGAGTTCATGTGTGACTTTTATAGTGTTTTCAAGTTTGGTTGAAATTTTAGTATCTCAATTGTGGCACCTTGTAAAGCTGGTCCAAATTGTAACCGCGTTTGCGGGCCTTGTTTAGCAACATATTGTAGATGGCGGAGTCCATTTGCGGAGTACGGCACAAAATCCAGAAATATTTGTCGGAAGAGCTGCCGATCATTGCGTACTGGTAATTTATGGCATCCAGCTCAAGGACGAAATAATCGGAATAGAATATCCAGAAGAAGGAGACCTTGAGTTTTCCAGGTTCAAGTTTGTCGGGGAGTTTGGCTTTCCCTATAGCGATGGACTTTTCCCCATCCAACATGTTCTTAAATCCTGCATTAATAACCTCAATTTTCCCATCTTCCAGAAAACGATAAGTTGCAGTAACACCTACAAGGCCTTTTTCAAAAAAATGGGGAAACCGGGCAATCTCGTACCATTTGCCCATATAACGGTTCAGGTCAAGTTCTTTCACAGTTGTCAAATCTAAAACCTGACCTCTTGATTTCGCACTGAAGCCAAAAACTAAAATAATAAGTATCAATATTGAATGTAATCTTCTCATATCCTGTTTATTTCTTTTCTCAAAGATAATCATATAAAAATATGTTTTGTCCGGATTCTGAAAAGCTTACATTTGTAGCACGAAAAAATATTAACAACCTTATCTCATGGGCAACCAGATCATCGTCGAAATCAACAATTTGCAAAAAAATTATGGCCCGAAGGCTGTACTTCAAGGCATCGACCTAAAAATCAGCTCCGGTCAGATCATTGGGTACATTGGTCCCAACGGGGCAGGAAAGTCAACCACGGTAAAAATCCTATGTGGCCTAATCTCTGAATTTCAGGGAGATGTAACCGTGTTCGGAAAAGACCTGCGCCTCCAGACCCTTGAAATCAAACAACAGATCGGTTATATCCCTGAAAATGCAGTGCTCTACGAATCGCTGACGCCATTGGAATTTATGGAGTTCGTAGGGGAAATGCGTGGGCTTGGAACAGACCAGACCCGTGACAAAGCGGAAAAGCTCATGAATATATTCGAGATGAAACCTCATCTTAACCAACGGATTGCAACCTTTTCAAAGGGGATGAGGCAAAAAGTACTGATTTGTTCGGCCTTGTTGCACAATCCCAATCTCATTTTCATGGACGAACCGCTCTCCGGGTTGGATGCCAATTCGGTGATCATGGTCAAGGAGATGCTGATCCACCTTGCACACGAAGGGAAAACCGTTTTTTACAGTTCCCATCTGATGGATGTCGTCGAGAAAATATCCGACAGGATCATCCTCATCGACCAGGGGAAAGTCATTGCCGATGGTTCGTTTGAAGAGTTGAACAAACTTTCGCATGACGAAAACCTCGAAAAGATGTTCACCCGGTTGACTGGGAATACAGACCATGGCGAAAAAGCAGAAGCATTCATCAACGCATTTGAAAAGTAAAGTCCATGATTAATTTGATCCTCAAGCTTTTTGTCCCCTTCAGATGGTTTATTGAGAAGATGGGTGCCGACTACACTCAGTTTATCCGGATACTGAAACTTAAACTGACCCTTGATGACCGGCGCGTGAACAAATATTCAAAAGTAAGGGAAAACGGGCAGCAGAAGACCCTTATCAAACAATCTTTTTCACAGGTTTTGATGGGTGGTTTCTTCTCTATTTTACTCGTAATGGTAAACAATCCGTTCACATTTTTCTATCTCGCACATATTTTTTTGATGACGATGATGGCCATGATGATCATCTCGGAGTTCTCCACCATATTGTTCGACACATCGGAAAACGCAATCATTCAGCCACTTCCAATTAAGGGCAATACTGTAAGCCTGGCACGGAATGCCCATGTTTTTGTCTATCTTACAATGATGGCACTGTGTCTTTCAGTAATAACCATCATAATTGCCATTGTAAAATTTGGTAACCTCCCGGCATTCCTGTATGTAATTACTGTTTTTCTGAATGTATTGTTTACCTTGTTTTTTGCCAATATCCTGTACCTCGGAATTATGCGTTTGGTCAGTGGGGAGCGGTTGAAAAACCTGCTGATGTATTTTCAGATTGCAATCGCCATCTTTTTTATGGCTGCTTATCAGATTGGGCTCAGGATGGTGGACAAGACCGCGATTCAGGAAATGGTTTTACCGGTTCATTGGTTTACCTATCTATTCCCGCCGGCTTTTTTCTCCGGTCTGATTGATGGACTGATGTCATTCAATTTTGATCAATCCCACCTTATTTTTATCGCAGAGGCTTTGATCGTACCACCTGTTGCGATCTATTTGACAGGCAAGTACTTAACACCGGTTTTTAATCGTAAATTAATGGAACTGGAACAGGGCGACCGTGTTTCAAAAATAAAAATAGAAACTGGCCGCAGAAGTCCCTGGTTTAGCCTGATGTCTTCCCTGTTTGCCCATTCGGAAGAGGAAAAAGCCTCTTTTAAGCTGATGTGGAAAATGACCGGACGAGAACGGCAGTTTAAACAAACTTTTCTTCCGTCGTTGGGGTATATCCTGATTATGATCATTGCACCCAATGTCGGAAAAAGTGGGAACCTCCATGATTTCACAACCGGTTACAAATATCTTTTTATTTTGTACGTTTTTATAATGGTTGCCTTTGCACTGTGTACCTCTTTGTTGATCGGTACCAACCAAACTTCGACATGGATATTCAAATCGTTGCCCTTAAAATCGCCGGCAAGCTTTTTTAAAAGTGCAATAAACGCTGCTTTTGCTCGGTTTTTTATTCCCTTTTACCTTGTGATGGGTATCATCGTCAGTGTATTGTGGGGAATAAAGGTCCTGCCAGATCTATTCATTGCCTTTTTAGCGATCTATTTAATTACCACGCTTTTGTATTATTTTCAGCAACCTGGTTTTCCTTTTTCACTTGAGAAAACAGCCATTCAGGGTGGATCGAATGCGATGAAGGTTTTTGGATTGATGGCATTGGCCGGTATTGTGGGTTTTGTACACTATTCATTGCTCAGATGGTCGGGGTTTGCCAGCCTTATTCTGATACCTATCTATTGCGGTGCAATCTATTACGTCAACAGGATCTTCGTTTACAAAAAAATTACCTGGAAGGAGGTTGACCGGGTGAATAGTTATTCTTAAGGTGAAAATTTTACAAATAACACACAATCAAACAATTAGACTTTCTGTCATTTTTGTAGTTTGGTCCATTGTTATGGTAATGCCCAGAGAAATACTTTTCGATGAGACACATGTACAATGTATCCACAAGTATTTATTTGGTTTTCAATGCCCTTTGTGCGGAATGACAAGGGCAGTCTTTCAGTTTTCACACTTTGAGTTCATATCGGCAGTCAATTACAACTTTGTGGTTATTTTTCTCCCATTTTACCTTGTGATTGATATTGGAACTATTTTCACACAGCAAAGATGGCTTGACTTCGCGAGGAAAATCATCTTATTTTTAATTGCGGTTTCTCTTGTATTGTTATATACCTATCGCATAACTCATTACGTTAATCTGCTTTAAAAGTCAGATCTTTCCCATCGTTTTAAGCTCCAAGTATTTATTGATCAGGTTCGCTGAAAGGTCTTCTGGCTTTGTAAAGGAGGTATGGATTCCATGATTCTTCAACTCTTTGACAATCAATTTCTTTTCGTAAATGAACTTCTCTGCTATTGTTTTGGCATAAATGGCTTCGAGAGTATGTGCGTCAGCCTGTGCAAAGGTTTTTATTTCCGTGTTTTCAAAGATTACAACCACAAGCACATGATTTTTATATATGTGTTTTAAATAACCAAGTTGTCGGTGCAATGAAGCAATCGATTCAAAATTGGTATAAAGGACCATCAAACTACGATGGGTAACATTCCGGCGGACAAATGCGCTTAGGTAGGAAAAATCCGATTCGAGATGTTCGGTTTTCTGATTGTACAGCAACTCAATAATTTGAGCAATTGTCTTGTTCCCGCGTTCGGCCCTCAGAAAAGTCTCCACTTTCTGGTTAAAAGTGATCAATCCGGCTTTATCGTACCTGAGCAAGGCAGTATTGGAAAGAATCAGCGAACTGTTGATGGCATAATCGAGCAAGCTCATCCCGCCAAAAGGCATTTGCATTACCCTTCCCATGTCGATCACATTGAAAATTTGTTGGGAACGCTCTTCCTGATATTGGTTGACCATCAACTTTGATTTGCGTGCTGTGGCATTCCAGTTGATTGTCCGATAATTATCACCAGGCACATAATCTTTGATCTGATCGAATTCGGAAAAGGAGCCTACTTTGCGGATCCGTTTGACTCCGGCATCAACCAATTGATTTGAGATGGCAAGGAATTCATACCTGCGCATTTGTAAAAAAGATGGATAAACTGGCACTTTAGTCGTGCCCGTTCCAAATCTCATCCTTCTGCTCAACAATCCAATCTGCGTTGACAGATAGACATTTGTATAACCGAAAGTATATTCGCCACGCACTTTAGGACTTAAAACGTAGGTTACAGTTTGCTCCTGACGAGGAGAAAGAACCAATTTTACCGAAAAATCGCGAATTTGAAATTGAGGGGGCAATTCATCAATTATTTCTGCCTTGAATTTGAAATAATGGTTGTTTGTGATGAATATTACAATCTTATTTTCATCGCCATTCGATAGTTTTTCAGGGATTATCCGACGGACCAAAACCAAATCCCGCTTTGTAAAGAACAACAAGACAGCATCGAAGATCAGCATCAGGACGAAAAAAAACAGACAAATTTTTGCAACAAAAAAGGCAGGGTCGAAAAATTGCCCAATTACGAACAATACAACGATAACGCTGCTGATAGCATACAGTTGGAATTGCGTGAATATTTCCTTTATAAACTTCACAATCTGTGAATTAGCGTGGAATTGATACTGAGTTGACAATATCCGAAATAACCTGTGTTTCCAAAATCCCTTCCATCTCCTTTTCAGGTGTCAGATAGATTCGGTGGATCAACACAGGGACCAATACTGACTTAATATCTTCCGGGATTACAAAATCACGTCCCTGAATTGCAGCATAAGCCTTTGAGGATTTTAAAATATTGATTGAAGCGCGTGGCGATGCACCCAGATAAAGCGAAGGGTGATTGCGCGTTTTGTTTACAATTTCTGCAATGTATTGTAAAAGAGGGTCTTCCACATGAACCTGTTGTACCACCTTTTGAAAATCCACAAGTTGCTCTGCGGAAATCACCGATATTACACCATCCGTTTCTTTTCCACCCTGACGAAGGTTGGCATTTTTCAAAATCTTTACTTCGTCCGTGACCGATGGATAGCCAACAACGATTTTAAAAAGGAACCTGTCCAACTGAGCTTCAGGCAACCTGTAAGTCCCTTCATGTTCCAGGGGGTTCTGGGTGGCAAAAATCAAAAAAGGTGACTCCATCAGATATGTCTTTCCATCATTAGTGACCTGCTTCTCTTCCATCACCTCGAACAATGCTGATTGAGTTTTCGCAGGTGCACGGTTAATCTCATCGATCAATACGATATTTGAAAAAATCGGTCCGGCATTAAACTCAAATTTGGAATTGCCTGCATTGAAAACTGTGGTACCCGTCACATCCGAAGGCATTAAATCGGGGGTAAACTGGATACGCGAAAAATTGGTCGAGATAAGCTTAGAGAGAACCTTGGCAGAAAGTGTTTTTGCGATCCCCGGAACCCCTTCGAGCAGGACATGACCTTCTGCAAGCATTGCAACAATCATTAATTCAATCATCTTCTCCTGTCCAACTATAACTTTGGCCATCTCTTCCCTGATCGCATCCACTTTTGCGGACAACAATTGAAGTCCGATCCGATCTTCAAAATATTCCTGATTTTCCATTCCTTTAGTTTATAAACATTGTTTGTAAAACATTTCAATATCACGGTTTAAACCGATCAATTCTCCCTCTGATACTTTTTGTGCCAATTCATAAGACTCCATAGTTTCAAATAGTTTTTGCACAAAATCGGCTGGGACACCTGATTTTGCTGAAACCATCACCGCACAATCATGATTAGCTGAAATTCCCGTCAAAAAATAGTGTTCGCGCAAATACTCTTTAAAATATTGGGTCTGCTTCCTGGCAAGGTCGGCATTGTCCCGCTGTTTGAAGTAAAGGCTTCCTATCGTTTTAATAAATTGCAACGAATGGTTTCCAGGCGGAACAATCACCGGAATAACACGCTGGCGACGCTTCGATTCGATAACCATATAGATCAGTAATGTGATAAGTAGCAGATAATAGGCAGATTGCAAAGGTGGCTGGGATAGGATATAACGCATAGGTGAGGAATTGACTAAACGGTCGGGTTTATAGTAATTGTCCCATACCGTTGTACGAATTGGCAGATAGGACAAAACTTTTGCAGCATATTCACCGTTGCCATGCAAAATGTGATAGTTGGTAAAAACAAGGGGCTGGGTATGAAAGTAGATTTTGCCCGATCCATATTTTGTGCGGATAAAATTCAGGTTTCCTTGCTGGTCAGTTCCAAGTTTCAAGGTATGAAGGGTATCGAAGGAGGTAATCGTGACCTGTGGCAATTTTCGATTGTAGTGGAACCCTGAATCGTTTCGAAGCCTACGATTTAGCAGGATCAACTTGTCCGTATTATTTTTAAAAATGGAGGTATCGATAATAGGAGAACTGATCTTAATCTTCAAAGTATCGAGGAACAAACGTCCAAAGTTTGACGATGATATAAAAACATCATTCCCTTTTGCCACGTAGTTCAGCAGTGCCCCAATGTCGTATTTGTCGGGTTTGAAGTCGGGAGTGACAACGATTATATTTTTGTGTCCAACAAGATTTGAGTCGAGTGAAGTATAAAACCCATCCTCATTGTATTCAATATGCTGTTTAGGGAAAAGTGTACCAAACAAATCGTTCAGAATATAACAACCATAGGGTGATTTACTTGAAATATTGCAGTTTAGGGTCCAGTCAACCTGTTTAGGAGAATAGTGGTTGATTGCGATCAGTGCCACAAAAAGGAAGGCAATTCCAACAAGGATACCACGTCTATTTTTGAGCATCGATTGTAGAATAAAATGACTGAAAAATGGATGCCAACCTTAAAAACAGATCTTCATTGATTTCAACATCGCCATACCACACATGGTTATAGATAGAGGTGATGCCAGAAAATTGAGATTTTAAATCATCATTGGTCAGATCATGTAAATAATCAAAATTAGTTTTTTCTTTCGAAAATTGAATGTACCCTTGGGTGAGCAGTCCATTGATTACTTTCAGGTAGAACACCCGTATCGCGTTGCGAAACTGTTGCCTTGCTTTAAACTGACGAATAGCGTCATCATAATCAACAATTTCATTGTCCGATTTCGTGATGATGAAGGCAGGTGTTTCAATCTCTTTATCTGAATAAAATAGTTGATAAAGCTGTGACTGCGTAATGATTATAAAAACAAAAAATATTAACAGTCCCCAAATCAATATCTTAAATATCAAAGGTATGGCTTTTGAGAAGGAGATCAATTCCTCAATTTTATTAAAAAGATAGACCAATAACTGTTTTATGAAATTGGTTTCCAAAGGAGCCGGTGCATAATTAAACTCCTTTTGGGACCGGTAAGAATCAAGGAATTTTTGATCAGGTTGCCGGACCACCACATCGGATGAATCGACAATTTGATCAGTTGAAGCAAAAAGGGTTATCCCGGAAAATACCGGGATAACCAACAAAAGAAGATGGAGAATATGTCGAAAAAAATACCTACTCATTATCACGGATTTGACCGATCTTGTCCATTAGGGATGGTTTTTCGACCTTTTCGACAAAGCTGTAGTAAACAAATGCGGACATGACAAGAGGAATTACTATAAACAGGTTGTTAATCAGATTTGTTATTGCGCTTAAAATGTAAAATCCAATTGAAAAGTCAATCACTGGCATTTGATTCTGCTTTATATTGGCAAATAATGATTTGAATCCCAGGATTACGCTTGGTATTGAAACAAATATTGCAAGAACATAGATGATTATGCCGGTTACGATAAGGATCCCGAAGGTCAGCCACCAATTGGTGTTGATCAGCTTCATGCTCCGGCTGAAAGATGTCCCAAAATTCTTTTCCTCAAAAATCATAATAGGGAAAACAATAAACAGTGCAACCCCGAGGTAAATACCTGGAATAACGCAACAAATGACCCCTACCAATACTACAATTCCTACAATGATTGTTGCAATCAAAGCTTTCCAAAAATACCTCGTTACCTCCAGCCACACATCGTTAATCGTAAACCCCTCTGGTCCTTTTTGAATATAAAGTTTGATATAACCGAAAACGGTACACATCAGTACCGAAGTTGCAACAAAAGAGATCAACATGGTTGCCGCGACATAGCCCATCATAGACCCTAAGATTGAAAATATTGCAAATGGATCACTCTTATCTCCCTGCATCATGGCCTGTGACATTTCCTGCATTTTTACCGAATAGATTGTCATGGCAATGGCCGATACAATAAAAAATGGGAACACAAAGTACAGGATTGCAGTTGCCAACCGTTTAAATTCCTGTGAAATAAAACTAAAGGTTGCATTGAAAAGGTCTCCAAAGTCGCGTTCCTGTTTGAAATTAATGTTTGAATTTGTCATAATTTTGATTTTTTAAGTAGATAAATGGGATATAAATAAAAGTAAAAAACAATCGACAAAAGCGAAAAAAAGATAATTCCAAAGCGGACAATATAGGGCGCCCCGGTATATCGCGTCACAAAACCTTCGAGAAACCCTGCAACAACAAAAACAGGGATTAGTCCGACTACCATTTTTGAACCGCGGACAGCGCCACGCCTGAAAGATTCGGTACGGGAAAAGGTACCGGGAAAGATTATACTGTTCCCGATCACAATACCAGCCCCCCCGGCAACAGTGATTGCGAATATTTCATAAGTTCCATGAACCCAGATCGTACCGATCGAATCAAGCAAATAGCCTTGTTGCGCCAGGAAGGAGTGAAAAGTTCCAAGCATTACCCCGTTTTTCATCATAATAAAACCGGTACCGATAGGTGAGAATATCCCCATTGCAAAGGCGAAAAACGAAACCTTAATGTTATTCAACGTTATTCCAAGGAACATGTCCACCTGATTCATCCCTTTATAAACTGCCAATGGATCGCCCTTGTGAATATTTGAAAGAGTCATATTTACATAACTGTCGCCCAATATGATACGTGAAAAGCCAGAATCATATTTATTTGATAAAATACCGATCAAAACAGAAATGATTAGCAATCCGAACGACACCAAAATCTCTTTTCGCGAGCCATAGATAAGCAACGGAAATTCGGTGACCCAGAAGTTCTTAATCCGGTTTTTATTGATCGGCTGGTTCTGATAAATGATCCTGTGCGCCTTTTGTGTCAACTGGTTGAGATATTGTGTAGCTTTGGTATCAGGAAAATAAGTGCGCGAATAGGCAAGATCATCAGTCAGGTTAATATACAAGTCGCTCACTACATCGGGATCAGCATGATCCTTTTTGTCAAGGAGAGCCTCGAAGGCTTCCCATTTTTTGATGTTTTTATGTAAGAACTGGATCTCGTTCATCTCACGATTGCAAATAGGTTTAATTTTGCGCAAGGTAATTATTAAATGAAAATTTTGCACTTATTTTACAAAAAAAATAATGGATACATTAAGTATTGGCACATCTCAAAATATTAATATAGAACAAAGTATTGCAAGTATTGGAGAACGGGTTGCAGCTACGTTGCTGGACCTGCTTTTTATTGGTTGTTATTATATTGTCGTCCTGGTATTGTCCAGTGTAATCCATTCAAATAGGATCATCATGATTTTTTCTCTTCCGCCTTCACTTTATAGCCTAATCAGCGAATTGGCAATGAACGGACAGAGCTGGGGCAAAAAAATCATGAAAATCAAGGTGGTCAATACAGATGGAACCGCTGCCACCTTTTCAGGATATTTTTTAAGATGGATAACGCGTCTCATTGAAGTTTTGGTGACCTTTGGCTCACTGGCAACAATTGCAATAATCCTAAATCGCAAAGGTCAGCGCCTTGGTGATATCGCTGCAAATACGGCTGTTATCCGGCTTAAGGACAAAAGCCTTAGGGAGACCATTTACACTCAGATTCCAGATAATTATACGGTTGTTTATCCTGAGGTCTCTAAACTATCGGTAAACGATATTTATACGATAAAAGAAGTTCTTGAAACATTGAGGACCAGGAAGAGAACAAACCAAACTCTCATCCTTGCGCAAAAAGCACATGAAGCCATTGAACAGAAGTTGGGTGTTAAGGCAAATCAGGCAACTGCACCTTTTTTACAATCGGTCCTTCATGATTACAATTTTATGAACAGGGGATTTTAGATTTTGTTGTCTTCTCAATTGTGCATAAAAATGGACTCTTTCAGTTTTGGATAATTATCCATAAATTTGCTGATAGCTAATTTGTTTTAAAATTCCGTAAATGGCTTTAAGTTGGAATGAAATTAAAGAGCGTGCCATTAGGTTCTCCAAAGAATGGGTCAATGCCTGCAATGAAGAAGCAGATGCAAAACCTTTCCTGATCGAGTTTTTCGAGGTATTTGGCATATCGCGTAAGAGGGTCGCCACTTTCGAGTATAAAGTCAAGAAACTTGGCGATTTCGATGGGTATATAGATATGCTTTGGAAAGGTACTATCGTAATCGAAATGAAAAGCCGTGGAAAAAACCTTGATAAGGCTTTCGATCAGGCGAATGATTATCTTCATGGATTAAAACAATATGAATTACCCAGATATATTCTTGTTTCCGATTTTGCCAACTTTCGTCTTTATGACCTTGAGGAAGATACACAGGTAAATTTTCACCTTGAAGACTTTGTAAAACATGTTCAGGTATTTGGGTTTATTGCCGGTTATCAAAAAAGGGTTTATAAAGCCGAGGATCCTGTGAACATCGAAGCAGCTTACCTGATGGGAAAGTTGCACGATGCGTTGAAAGAAGCAGGATACGCCGGACATGAGTTGGAAAAGTATTTGGTAAGGCTGCTTTTTTGCCTTTTCGCCGAAGACACCACCATTTTTGAAAAGCGAAGTTTTCAGGAATACATTGAAAATAAAACGAATATAGACGGTTCTGACCTTGGGCTACACCTTGCCCAAATTTTTCAGGTGCTGAATACACCAAATGAAAAAAGACAAAAAACGCTTGATGAAAGCCTTGCTGCTTTTCCATATGTGAACGGCCAATTATTTGAAGAACAAATTTCGTTTGCCTCGTTCAATAGCCGGATGCACCAGGCCCTTTTAGAGTGTTGTTACCTCGATTGGGGCAAGATTTCGCCCGCTATCTTTGGCTCCCTTTTTCAGAGTGTAATGGATGTTGACCAACGTAGAAACCTTGGGGCGCATTATACAAGCGAAAAAAATATCCTGAAAGTGATCAAACCACTGTTTCTTGATAAACTTTGGCTTGAATTTGAGGCCGTTAAAACCAATGCGAATAAACTTCGACTTTTCCATCACAAAATTGCAAATCTTCGTTTTTTGGATCCGGCGTGTGGTTGTGGCAATTTCCTGATCATCACCTATCGCGAAATCAGGTTGCTTGAATTTGCCCTTTTAAATGAGCAGCTCAAAGGGCAGCAGGTGATTGATATTACCAGTCTTATACTTTGCGATGTGGACCGCTTTTATGGGATCGAGTATGAAGAGTTTCCTGCTCAGATTGCACAAGTCGCCATATGGCTGATCGATCACCAGATGAATATGCTTGTATCACAGGAGTTTGGGAATTACTTCATCCGATTGCCTTTGACTAAATCGGCCAAAATAGTTCATGGCAATGCCTTACAGATCGATTGGGACAACCTCCTTCTTTCGGAAAAAACAATTACGATACATGCTAGGGAAGCAAATGTAATTCAGGTACAGGAAAAGGAATTGAAATATGGCAAGGTGAATATATTTGCAGAGAAAATAAATATTACTGACAAAGTTCCATTGGAAGAGGATCCAACTGTGAAATTTGACTATATTTTAGGAAACCCACCTTTTATTGGCCATCAATGGAGAAATGCGAATCAAATTGCTGATATGGAATATGTCTTCGGAGATGCAAAAAGGGCAGGAAGGTTAGATTACGTTACAGCCTGGTATATTAAGGCATCTCGGTATTTACAAAAATACAATACGTTAGTCCCCAATTCGGTAGGTTATGAAAACCAACTTAGTTTTGCTACCCGGGTTGCATTTGTTTCAACCAATTCCATTTCCCAAGGCGAACAAGTTGGTATTTTGTGGAACGAATTGTTCAACCATTATAATATAAAAATACACTTTGCACATCGTACCTTTAAATGGGGAAACGAAGCAAAGGCCAATGCTGCCGTTCATGTCGTCATTATCGGATTCTCTAATTTTGATATTTCAGACAAGTTGATTTATGAATATAAAGATATCAAGGGTGAACCACATGAACTAAGAGTTACAAATATTAATCCTTATCTAACAGAAGGAAAAGACATTATAATCGATTCAAGAAATAATCCTATCCATTCCTATCCAGCTTTATTTAAGGGAAGTCAGCCAACCGATGGGGGTTTCCTAATCTTGTCAAAGGAAGAAAAGGAACATTTAATAAAGGTTGAACCTTCAATTGAACAATGGATTCGTCCTTTTATAGGTGGAGAGGAATTAATTAAAGGATCGGTACGATACTGTTTATGGTTAAAAGATTGTCCGCAGGATTCACTTCGAAAATTAAAAGTGATTAAGGAAAGACTTGAAAATGTTTCCAAAGCAAGATTAAACAGTGCGACACAGAGTGTAAGGGAGTTTGCAAGGTTTCCCTATTTATTTACCCAAGACCGTCAACCCATTACCCGTTATTTAGCCATTCCAGAGGTAAGCTCAGAAAGAAGAGTGTATATACCCATTGGATTTATGTCACCTAATATCATATGCAGTAATAAGTTGCAAATAATTCCACAAGCTGATCTTTTTATATTTGGTGTGCTAACCAGTATGATGCATATGGTTTGGACAAAATATGTTTGTGGACGAATGAAAAGCGATATTAGCTATTCTCCTGCGGTCTATAATAATTTTCCATGGCCCAACACAATACCCGAAAAACAAAAAATGATTATAGAAAAATTGGCACAAAGAGTTTTAGATGTTAGGGCTGAATTTCCAAATAGCAGTCTTGCTGATCTTTACGATCCTTTATATATGCCCCAGGTTTTGGTAAAAGCACATTCCGATCTTGACAAAGCTGTTGATCTGGCTTACCGCCCGCAACCATTTATCAACGAAACAAAACGGATTGAATATTTATTTGAATTGTACGACAAATACACTTCGGGATTGTTTGTTGTTGAGAAAAAGAAGAAGAAAAGCAAAATAAAACAAAATAATATTTGAAGACCAAGTAATTTTAAATATGGGTAAAAGTATCGTCGGAACACAGACCGAACAGAACCTTTTAAAAGCCTTTGCGGGTGAATGTCAGGCAAAAAACAGGTATGAGTTCTTTGCTGAAAAGGCAAGAGCCGAAGGTTATCAGCAGATTGCAGCGATCTTCGACACAACAGCGTTACAGGAGCAATCACATGCCAAACAGTTTTTTAAGTTTTTAGAGGGTGGTGCAGTGGAAATAAAGGTCACTTATACATCTGAAAATGTGGGTACTACTGCTGAAAACCTGAAATGTTCTGTGAAGGAGGAACATAATGAATGGTTATCCCTTTATCCGCAATTCTCGGAAACTGCCAAAGAAGAAGGCTTTCCTGCTATTGCCGCGATCTTCAAAATCATCGCCAAAGTGGAGGCCGAACACGAGAAAAGGTTTGCTAAATTTCTGACTCGGATTGAGGAGGGGACTCTTTTAAAACGGGAAAAACCAGTCAGGTGGGAATGTCGTAAATGTGGCTATGTTCACGAAGGGACCGAACCGCCTCAAATCTGTCCAGCCTGCAACCATCCGATAGGCTATTTTGAAGAGATGGCAGAATGACAACAAAAATCATATATAGTTCATTGTCAGAAGAATGAAAATAATTAATAAAATGGCCATATTATTCAGACGTGTATTTCTGGTGAATATGGCAATTGCTCTGGTACTATTGGGAATGATCGCCTGTGGAAGCCAGAATGATCCTAAAAAGCAGAACTCTATCGGGGAAACAATAGTCCAGGAAAATACCGAACCTGACGAATCATCAATTGTTCCTGCACTTTTGGTTTCGCCATGCAACCCGATACCGGGAGAAACTTTTCGGGTGATGGCTGTTGGCGGCAAGGGATTCCGAAAATCCCAAATCATCGTTTCCAGTGCTTCCGGTCCGCTCGGATCCAAGAAAAGCAGAAATGGCGATGGTTTGCCATATTGGAAGATCGATGAATTTCAAGCTGGAGCAGAAGGTACCTATCAGGTTGTTTTAAAGATAGATGGGAAAGTTGTTGTTAAGCAGGATTTTTCAGTACTTAGCAAAACACCTGTTACTCCAGTTGCCGGAGTCTGGAAAACAACCAGGGGTTGGAATGGCGAAACCGAAGAACTCTATTCGGCATGGATCAATGCCTTGTTTTATGATGCCGACGAACGGGCGTCATGGGGTGCATTGCACGAAGTGACACAGAACGCTGAAAGGAATTTCCTGTTCGATTACCTCTCGCTGGGGGAAGATGACCCAAACAACAAGAACAAGGTATTGATGGAACCCGATTGTGCCGATAACCCATTTTACTTTAGGGCTTACTTTTCCTGGAAGCTGGGCCTCCCGTTTGGTTACCATGTGTGCGACCGCGGAACATTGGGACGTGCTCCTCAAACCGGACAATGGGTAACCAACGAGACACCGATCCAACGATCCTCTCCTACCCAGAAAATGAATGCTTTTCTCAGGATGGTTGCAAATGGGGTCCATTCCGGCACAGCACGTACCGCACTTGACAACGAAAATGCCGATTATTATCCGGTTCCACTTACACAGGAAGGGCTACGTCCTGGTGTTGTGTTTGCCGATCCATATGGTCATACACTGATTCTCGTTCACAGGATTGCCCAATCCGATAAAAGTCCTGGGGTACTTCTTTCAGTCGATGCGCAACCTGACGGGACTGTTGGGATCAAACGGTTCTGGAAAGGGAATTTTTTGTTCACCACCTCCAATGTTATTGGGGAACCTGGCTTTAAGGCATTCCGCCCCATCGTTATAAAGGATGGCCAGCCGCAGCTTCTGAAAACAGAGGGGATCAATTCAAAATCTGGAATGATCAGGTATTCGCTTCAACAGAAAAAGATGACTGGCGATGTGTTCTATCACACGATGGAACGCATCATCAACCCGAAACCGCTCGATCCAGAAGTGGCACTACTGGATCTGGTTCAGGCGTTGTACGAACAATTAACGGTTAGGATCACTTCCGTTGGGAATGGCGAAGCCTATATGAAATCGCATCCCGGGGCTGTGATCGAAATGCCCGGGCGGCCTGCCGGAGTCTTTCAGGCAGGTGGCCAATGGGAGGACTTCTCAACACCCAACCGCGACCTTCGGTTATTGATCGCTATGGATGCCATTCTGGATTTTCCCAACAAGATCGTTCGTTCGCCTGAGGATTTCAAAATACCGATGCTTCAGTCGCCAGAACATGTGAAAAAAAATCTGGAAGAGCTGTTAAACAAGAAGTTGTCGGAGCTTTCGATTACTTATACCCGCACAAACGGGTCGGAGCAGAACCTGACATTATCAGAGATATTAAAAAGAAGGGCCGCATTTGAGATTGCTTATAATCCGAACGATGGGATTGAAATACGCTGGGGTGCGCCGGAAGGAAGTGAAGAACGCTCTTCATGTAAACGCCACGTATCTGCCAGTCAGTCAGAACGGATGAATGCTGTAAGGGTTTGGTTTCAGAAGAGGTTGCACCCACCGACCTAAATAAATAGCCCCCTGCTTCAGCTGGGGGCTATTTATTTAATATTTAGTCCTTTAAACAGCTGACAGGTCAACCAGTAATCTTATTTAAATCATAATGCGATGAATAATTTGTTTAACCAAGTTGCCGTGTGAAGAATAGATAAGTTTTCATTAGCTGTTAGGGAGTTAAAGAAAAGCCTGCTTCTAATCAGATTGTCTTCAGTCACCGGGACACTTGTACTAAAATAGGTTACTTCCAAATATAGGTTCCAACAGCTCCTTTATCCAATTGGGTTGAAACAGATTTGCCTTTCCATGTCAGGTTAAAGGTTTTGTTTTCGCTGCTGTTGTTCTGGACAATTACAACAATCTTTCCATCGGCGGTTTTAAAAGCTACATTAGGAAGATCCTTCGATGTATTGGAAGCGATCCTAATAGATCCTGGACGGACGAATTTTGCGGCATGGGCCAATATGTAATAGGCTGGATTTCTTGTTATTAGATTACCATCAATCGTAATGGTTCCAAGACATTGGGTGCAACCACCAATTGTATGTGGGTCATTTTTGGGATCGGCTGCAAGGTTCCATTCGAGCACTGTGCGGCACCAGTTGCGTGTTGCCCCTATAATCAGGGTCCGTACATGCCATGCCAGGTCGCCCGCCAGTTTTCCAGGAGCACCCACCCATTGTTCCGTAAAATAGAGATTTTTATCAGGATATGCCTCATGTACAGGTGTTAATGCATCAATTGATCCTCCGTAAAGGTGAAAAGCCGACCCATCAACATATTTTGCAGCATCCGGATCTTTTAAGATCGTCAAAGGGTACTCAGGTCTGTCTGCATTATGGTCATACACTATAATTTTCGTCGAAAGTTTGGCTGCTGCAAAGGCCGGACCAAGACTTTGCTTAACGAATTTAGCCTGGTCTTCAGCTGTCATGTACATGCTTGGGTTATTTCCGGGATGCAAAGGCTCGTTCTGGATTGTAATTGCGTCAATGTTAATTCCTTCTACCTTCATGCTGTTGAGATACTTCACAAAGTACAAGGCATAGGCATCGTAATATTCAGGTTTCAGGCTTCCCCCTTTTGAATTGTTGTTGGTTTTCATCCAGGTTGGGGCCGACCAAGGAGAACCCATAATTTTGATTTCGGGATTGATGGCCAATATTTCTTTTAAGATTGGGATCAGGTCGGCTTTTTCCAAGTCAATCGAAAATTTCGACATTTGGGGATCGGTTTCACCATCGGCCAGGTCGTTGTAGGAAAAGACTTTTTCGCTCAAATCGGATGCCCCTATACTGATCCTCAAATAACTGATTCCTATGTTATTATCATTGGTTGCGAATAGTTCTTTCAAAATAGCAGTCCGTTTGTCTGCCTCTATCCGATGTAAAAGTGTGGCACTTCCCCCAGTTAAACAATTTCCAAACCCATCGATGGTCTGAAAAGTTTGGATCGCGTCAATGAGAATGGATGGGTCCTGGTTGATCGGTTTACCAAAATCCAACTCTTTCTGCGGTTGAAAGAGAATATTTTTTTCTGGACTTGTCAGCCAGAACTGAACAGCTTTTTTCGAATGTTGGGATGAAGGACTTTGGGGTTGGTTTTTGGACAGGACGGTTTCTACGGAACAGAGCAAAGAAATAAAAAGTACAAATGCTAACAATTTGATTTTCATTGGAATTATTCTTATAAATACAATTGAAATATATTGAAATGTGTTAAGGCAGATTGAAACACTGAAAGAAAAAAAGTCTTTTAATAGGACGTCACGGTGCGCTGCACCTCCATCGTTACTTCAATTTCAACGATTTCTACAAATATTTCGCCACTCTGTGGCATTCAGGAGGTGCAGTGCACCGGAATATTTGTAGAAATTCAGCCATGGACAAGATATTAGGTGCAGCGCCCCGGAATATTTGTAGAAATTCCGCCACGGACAAGATATCGAGGTGCAGCGCACCGAAATATTCAGCAATCCAGACATCAAATATTTATCAAAAAGAGCTTTAATCTTTTAATTAACAATTGGTTTTAGTGGGCAGTTAAAAGTGTGAACACGAATCCTGCGAGGCACGCACCAGCTATAGGTCCCAAAATTGGAACCCAACTGTAACCCCAATCGCTGGCCCCTTTGTTTTTTATAGGCAATATGGCATGCATGATCCTTGGGCCCAAATCCCTGGCAGGGTTTATGGCATATCCGGTTGTACCACCCAATGAAAGTCCAATTCCCAAAACCAAAAATGCAACTGGTATAGCATCTATCGAACCAATTGGATTAGAAGGTTTTGCAAAATAGAGAATTCCAAAAACAAGTACAAAAGTCGCGATCATTTCGGAAAGAAAATTATAGACACTGCTTCTTATTGCAGGTCCTGTGCAAAATGTGGCCAAAATCAAATCATTTCCAACAGTTTCATCGTAATGCTTTTTGTAGCTTACCCAAACAAGGAATGCCCCAAGCATAGCCCCAATCATTTGACCAGCAATGTAAACAGGAACATCACTCCATGGAAAACCATTAAAAGCAGCCATTGCGATTGTAATCGCCGGGTTTAAATGGGATGCGCTACCTGTAGCTGACACAACTACTCCGGCGAAAACGGCTAAAGCCCATCCAAAAGTTATCACAATCAATCCACTGTTATTTCCTTTTGTTTTCGAAAGCAAAACATTTGCAACAACACCATCGCCCAATAGGATAAGAATCATGGTGCCAAATAATTCCGATAAAAATGCAGTCATTTGTATTTGTTTAATTATTTATAAATGAGGTATATATCCTTGCGCCAATTTCGTGAAATGTTCAATCTGCCCTATCTCCCAATCCTTTGCCATACCAAGGTGTTCAGCCATAATCGCTGCAACTTTGGGTGCTGCTTCTATTGCCGCCCTTGCATTAAGGATCAACAAACGAACCCTTCGGGATAAAACATCTTCAACCGTTAAAGCCATTTCATGATCGATAGCCCAAATAACTTCAGCCTTTGTATATGGATAGGAGGAATGGATCTGTTCGTTTAAGCCAGTTTTGCTTTCCATAAGGGCAGTAATAGCGGCAGCATCTGATCCATAGACAGATAGATGGGTTTCGTTTTTTGCTTCAGTCCAACCATGAATCCTTAAATGTCTTGTTTTGCAATGTTTAAATTTCAACAAGGTTGACCTGATAGCTCTGTTGATCGTATGCCGGGCCATGTTGCGATAGGTTGTCCATTTGCCACCGGTGACATGGACCAGACCTGATGGAAGAACTTTTATCACATGATCCCGCGGCATTACAGAAGTTTTCTTTATTCCAGCAACTTTGGCCAACGGCCTCAAACCAACAAAAACACTTTGAATGTCATCATAGGTAATATTGGTTACTGCGTACCGGTTAAAATGGTGGATAATAAAATCGATCTCATCCTTCAATGGTAGTGGCTCCTCTGAAACCTCCTCGACCGGAGTGTCTGTTGTTCCAAGGATCACCTTTCCTTCCCATGGAATAAAGAACAAGACCCTTCCATCATCTGTTTTTGGGAGCATCATTCCAGCGTCGCCTGTGAAAAAATGTTTGTCAACAATCAGATGGATACCCTGAGATGGTGCTATTGTTTTTTCAGAATGGCCTTCAGCAAGCTGCAACAAGGTATCTGCAAAAACGCCTGTCGCATTGATCACCACCTCCGACTTGAATTCATATTCCTTACCGCTTATTTCATCTTTTGCTTTTACACCAACAATCAGACCTGAGTCTTTAATAAAATCTGTAACACCAAAATAATTAACAACTATCGCTCCCTTTTCAATTGCAGTTTGTGCCAGGTTGATCGCCAACCGGCTATCATCAAACTGACCGTCATAATAGAGGACTCCCCCATTCAGGTTATGTTCCTTTAAATCAGGTAAATATTTAATCGTTGATTTTTTTGAAAGCAATTTCGTTTTGCCAAGACTCAGGTCTCCTGAAAGGTATTCATAAATCCACAATCCTATACCATAGAACCATTTGTCCCACCATTTGTAGGATGGCATCACAAAAGTCAAAGTATGGCACAAATGTGGGGCGTTCTGGAGCAACACTCCTCTTTCAATTAGAGCTTCCCTTACAAGGCGGATATTTCCTTGGGCAAGATACCGGACCCCTCCATGGACCAATTTGGTGGACCGGCTCGAAGTCCCTTTGGCAAAATCGTGTTTTTCAAGCAAGAGGGTTTTAAACCCCCTGGCGGCTGCATCAAGTGCACATCCTAAACCGGTGGCACCTCCACCTATGATGATGAAATCAAACTCATTCTCTTTGTTTAGTTTATCCAGTTGGTCTTTGCGGTTCATTTGATGGCGTATTTTTAGATTACTGATAATGCTGCATTAATTGCTTTCCCCCATCCGGTAGCTAATTCGTTTCTTCTTTCGTCTGAAATTTGTGGTGAAAATATTTTATCAATTTCCCATTGTTGCTGTATTTCATCAACATTGCCCCAAAAACCGGTCGCCAATCCGGCAAGATAAGCGGCACCTAATGCGGTAGTTTCTGTAACAGTGGGACGAACTACTTTTGTATCAAGCATGTCACTCTGAAACTGCATCAGCAGATCGTTTTTTGTCGCACCGCCATCAACACGCAACTCTTTGATATGGATACCGCTATCGGCTTCCATCGCATTGAGGACATCCATGGTTTGATAGGCGATACTTTCAATGGCAGCCCTGGCAATATGGGCGGATGTGGTTCCTCGTGTAAGACCAGTAATTGTTCCTTTTGCGTGTTGGCTCCAATATGGGGCACCTAAACCTGCAAATGCAGGAACAACATAAACGCCATCCGTGGTTTTCACTTTCATGGCGAGTTCTTCAACTTCAGCGGCGGTCTTGATGAAGCCCAATCCGTCCCTGAGCCATTGCACAACTGCCCCTGCAATAAACACACTACCTTCGAGCGCATACTGGGTCACTCCGTTTATTTTCCAGGCAACTGTTGTCAATAAGTTATTCTTTGAGAAGATCTTCTTTTCGCCCGTATTCATCAACATGAAACAACCTGTCCCATAAGTATTTTTGACCATGCCTGGATGAGTACACAATTGTCCGAACAAGGCAGCCTGCTGATCGCCAGCAATACCAGCAATTGGTATATTTGTCTTGCCATCAAGTAAAATGGTATGACCATACACTTCACTGCTGCTCCGGATTTGTGGCAGGATATTGCCGGGGACATCCAAAATTTTCTGCAGTTCTCCATCCCATTGGCAGGTCTCAATATTGCAAAGCATTGTACGGCTGGCATTGCTCACATCGGTTGCATGAATTTTGCCTCCGGTCAATTTCCACAATAACCAGGTATCGATCGTGCCAAAACAAAGTTCCCCCTTTTCAGCCTTTTCCCTGGCACCTTCAACATTATCAAGAATCCATTTGACTTTTGTCCCGCTGAAATAAGAATCCGCAAGTAAACCGGTCTTCTCCTGAATCACTTTTTCCAAGCCATTGGCCTTCAGTTCATCACAAAATGTAGCAGTCCTTCTGTCCTGCCAAACGATCGCATTGTAAATTGGGATTCCTGTATTTCTGTCCCAGATAACAGTAGTTTCCCGCTGATTGGTAATCCCGATTCCAGCCACTTCACTTGCAGAAATATTCAATTTCGCAATCACCTCCTTTGCCGTTGACAACTGGCTTTCCCAGATTTCCATTGGATCATGCTCTATCCATCCCGGTTTAGGGAAGATTTGTGAAAACTCTTTCTGGGCAACCCCAACTATAATGCCGTTTTTATCGACTAAAATTGACCGGCTGCTGGTAGTCCCTTGATCTAAGGATAAGATATACATGGTAATAGTTTGAAGAATGGTTAATATTTGTTTCTCAATTTCGTTATTTCCTAGTAAGGTCGTCTTAAAGATGTCCTATGCAAATATAAGACTATTTTTTAATCTGAATCTATTTTGGAAGAACCTACATTTTGGTTGAATTAAGTTAAAACGAAGTTTATTTCAAAAATAAAATTCCATTCCCAAAAGACCTTTTTAGACAAGATCTTATTCATAATGAACCCATTTTCACTCGAAATCGCGGAAATGGTTTGGATATCGCAATCATCGGAAAGGATCATCAGTATTCTGGTCCCGGTGTGGATAAATTTGTCAATCTGGTTGAACAGGTTTCTGAAATACTCAAAGTCTTCGCCACAATACCAGGCATATTCAGCAACAGAAGAGGGCTTTTTGGGGAAATAGGGTGGTGGAATAATGATGATGTCGAATGTTTGGGGCGGTATTTTCGTAAACAAATCTGATTCAATCACCTGCATTGTCTGATTGTTTAAACCCGCATTAAGTTGCAAATTTTCAATTGCAAGTGGAGAAATATCGGTGGCTGTCACAATAGCACCCTTTATTGCAGCAAATAACAATATAAAGCCTGTTCCTGCACCCAACTCAAGGAATTTGAAACCCTCCAAATTGAGATCTTCCAGAAAATTGACAAATATTTTGGTACTCTAAAACAATCCGGGATGGGAAATGTCCCTATTTTCCTGAACTTTAATCCCTTTATACGCGTATTTAAAGCCTCAACGAAATAATACTTTACGATGAGAATGAAGAGGTACTTACCAGTTATTTTGAATGCATTTTTAAGTTCTTGATCGGAAAATAATTTCATGTCACAGTAGATTAAAATGGCATTATAATTAACTAATATTCATTGAAATGATCCACAGCAACGCGTACAGCCTGGCATTAAACCACCACTTTTTATTAAATCACTTCTTAATTGGGCCAGAGTTTTCGAATTCCAGATCTCTTTCAAACTATTTTGGTAAAGATTCCCTGCTACCACTTTATAACATTTGCCAATCCCCGGGATAACATCCCCATTGGGTTTTACCATGATATTTCGAAAGGTGTCCCAGCAATGATTTCCTATCGTTTGAACATGGTTATTGTAATACACCGATAAAATATTCAAGTCATTGAGATCGGGATAGAAAGAAACCGGAAATGGAAGACCAATTTTCCTGATTTCCTTTATTTGCTCAAACAATACCGGTAATTTGATATTATCAAGGTTCATTTTTGATAAAGAAGAATCTGTTACCGGATAAGCATTTCCCCAAAGCTTATTGTGGTCAAGAGCCATGGCAGAAGAAACAAAATTTGGGTGCATAAATGCTATGCCCTTAATTTGCAGAGATTTGAATATATTAACAAATTCTATCATTTTATCATAATTCCACTCTGTAATTGTGTGACATACTAATATTTTAATCTCACTTTGAGATAATTCCAAAACCCGCTTTATCCCTTCGAAAGCCAATTCAAATGAGTGAGGATTTCCCCGGATCATGTTGTGTGTTTTGGGAGGGCCATCCAGGGAAACATTTAAATATTTAAGACCGGATACTGAAAGATCAGCAGCTAGTTCTTTTAATTTCAACCCATTCGTTACCAATGATGTAGAAATTCCTTTTTGTCGTGCATAGTCGAGTGAGGTTAAAAGATGCGGATAGATCAATGGTTCCGCATAAGAATAGTCAATTTTTGTCTGAGGATAAAAATGCCCAATTTCATCGCAAATCTTTTTGAACAATTCCAAGGGCATATTTAATGGTTTATTACCCGTTAAGTTTTGGGAATAATTACTTTCTGTATGGCCATTTCCAACATCACACATTTTACAATGTAGGTTGCAGGCGTTGTTCAAACCAAGTAATAGCCAATCCGGCCCATAAAACAAATGGCGAGGATATATTCTTTGATTGAGTTTTTTGAGCCGGTTATGCAGCAAAATCATAGCGAAGTGTTTAAGATTGATGATATATTGAAATTTGTTTCATTTTCAGCCTCCAATAAATGGCAAAGAGTTTATGTTTTAAAGCCTGAACCATTTTCATTTTTTTCCAATTTCGATAACCAGCCATCTCCCTATTTACAAGGTTGATAGCATACTCATAATATTGCCTTGGGTATTTCCTGCTGAAATCAGTTTGCCGGTCAGTTCTATTTGCCCAATCGTTTTCAGATGGATCGCTCAAAACAACCTGATTGTACAATTCGGTACCTGTTATGGGATATGCAAGTGTAATCGTATATAAGTCGGGATTTGAACGTTTAAGATGCTTCACGGTGTCGAGAATGTCCTTTTCCTCCTCGCCTGGATATCCTAACATAATAAAGGTTCCAGCTTGCATACCGGCTTTTTTGACAGAAATAATGCTTTTTTGAACTTCCTCAACCTTGACCTTCCTGTTCATTAAGTCCAATATTTTTTGAGAACCACTTTCGGCGCCGATCCAAACCCTGTAGCAGCCCGATTCTTTTAATAACTGAACATCCTGAACAGATAATTGATCGGCCCTTGTAATGCACTCATAACTTATTCGGATATGCCTCAATTTCAATTCATTCGCAAACCGGCTAAGCCATTGCGTGCTTAACGTGAATACATCATCTACAAACCAGATATGATCAAATTGAAAATGACTTTGCATCCAAATAATTTCATCTACGACCAATCGGGGACTCCTGCGCCGGTTTGAATTTCCATAGACAGCTTTGCTACACCAACAGCATCCAAAAGGACACCCACGCATTGTACTGATATTTAATGTATTAAATCCATGCACCTCTTTCCATTTCGAAAGGTACGATCCAATATTGATTTTATGACGTGCTGGAAGTGGCAGGTTGTCCAAATTCAGCAGATTTCGGTCCGGAGTAGAAATTATATCACCTAAAGGTCCGGAAAATGCAATCCCGCGGACAGAATTCAAAGGTTCGTTATTTATTAAAGCATTGATCAGTTCAAAGGTTGTTGCTTCCCCCTCTCCAATAACAAGATAATCTGCACCATGAATGAGGTAATTCTTTGTATTAAACCTAACATCCGGACCACCGAGGATAATCTTAGCACCTTTAAGTTGATTTGATGATTTGATGAACTTTATCAGCCTAATTATTTGTAGTTTGGTCATTAATGTGGCATATATGCAAATAAAATCGGGGACTTCTTTCAAAAGATAATCCGATAATGATTCTTCAGTTTCAAAAGTAGAATCAAAAACTTCGTTCATCAAACCATTCTGATCTAGGTAGGCTGAAACATACAACAATCCAAGAGGAGGATAAGGCATCATTGTCTTTTGCTCTGACTTATCATCACAAAGAAAATAGGCATGTGTAATGACAATCTTCATCCTGCTTTGATTAAATGGATTAAATAATGATCTGCATATGCTGATAACAACGAATAGTTTTCAATCTTCGACTCAATTTTCCCCAAAACTTTTAATAACCTTGGATGCCTTGAAAAAAAGCCATTCAAATAGGAAGGCGGAATAAACAATCCGATTGGCTTTATTGACCTGATTGTTAGATTGTTATTGAAGAACCCCGAAAATTGTCCGGGATTATAGTACCAGACTGGGAAACTTTCTTCATTAAATGTGATTAATGTTTCTTTGACTGTCCATCTTCGGATACCCGTTCTGAATTTCAATTTCACGAAAAAATATAAGCTATCCCATAGGCAAAAGCGGGGCATCAATACACCTATCAAATGACCTCCTGGTTTCAAAAGATGATGTATTGCCTGTGCAAAAAGTTGATAGTCGATGGAGGAGATGCAGTTCAGGCCACCAAAATTTGAAAAAATAAGATCGAATTCCTCATTTTTGAAAACACTTCCGATATCAAGTAGATTACACTGAAGGATCCGGATATTCTGTTGCCCCATTTCTGCTTTTTTTTGAGCAATTTCGATCATTTTTCCTGAAATATCTGTAGCTGTGATATTTAATCCTCTCTTCGAGAAGTAAAGGGCATCAGTTCCTGTTCCGCAATTGATTTCAAGGATTTTAGCGTCCGGATTATTAAATTCCATTGAATCAAGATATTTAATGACCTGGGTACGCTGCATCCGTCCAATTGCAGATTCGGTGAAATCGACGTCATAATTTTCTGCCAACAAATCAAATGGAACCTGCATCTTAAGTCTTTTTACCAAGTTTATTTAATTTGATCTTATCCATTACGCATAGTGGTGCCATGTAAACAATTTTAGCGCAATTCTTTACAAAAACACGATTGAAAAAATTCAGGTTACTGACTGAATCCTTGAGAATTGAGATCGACTTTTTATAGTTAAACCGTCGATGGATGTATTTATAAAGTTGCCTGTAGAACTCTGATGAATAATTGTTTACAAACATCATATCCAGGTCGTTAGAGTCTGTCCAATTCGATTTTTCCTGCAGATCCTTTTTTACTTTTTCATAATACGGTGTACCTGGAAGTGGATACGAGACAGAGATGCCAATCTCACCCGGCATTAAATCCAGGATCATTTTTATGGACAGATCAATATCCTCTTTTGTTTCGTTCAAATAGCCCAGTTGGATAAAAAAGGCTGTTTTGATCCCATATTTTTTCAGGAGTCGAAGTGCTACGCCAATTTGCTCAACTTTGACCCCTTTGTTCATCGCATCCAGTATTTTTTGAGATCCGGATTCTGCACCCATCCACACTTTTTTGCATCCAGATTCAGCAAGCCATTGCACTGTTTTTTCGTCCTGAAGCAGGTCGGCCCGGGTTTGAATGATATAACCAAAGCAAAGTTCCCTTTTTTTCGTCAAACTATTGAATTCGTTCAGCCAATTTGGCTTTTGGCCAAAAATATCATCACACATCCAAAATTCCCTTGCATTGTAATTGTCCATCAGGAACGAAATCTCATCTATGACCTTTTCAGGTGAACGGGACTTATAGCTATAGCCATATATTGGTTTGGCGCACCAATTGCACCGGTACTGGCATCCGCGTGTGGTGGCAATGTTTAAGGTAAATTGACGGTTCCCATTGACCCATATTGACCGGTAACTTTCCATATCGATTAGGTCCCAGGCAGGCATCGGAAGCGAATCGAGATCCGAAATTAGCGTTCTTTGGTAAAAGGGATGATCCCCTTCACGACAATACACCCCTGCAATATATTGAATATCAGCATTTGGTATCTCAAGATGATTAATCAGTTCCTTCAAAGTTGCTTCAGCTTCGCCACGGATCACATAATCAGCACCCTGGTCGAGGTATTTTTGATAATGGTCTGTTGAATCAGAACTCGAAATGATCACTATACAGCCGTTGTTTTTTCCAATTTTGATCATTTCAAAAGCTGCCTCCCGCATGTTTGTCAGGCACATTTTGGTCAGATAATTAAAGCAATCATCATAAACCACAAGATATTGGGGCGCGAATTCATTAATGACCGGGATAATATCATTTGGCGAATCTTTTAAATTCGTATCAAAAAGGGCAACATGATAACCCTCCTGCCTGATTACTGCAGCGGCAAGGATTGTTCCCAAAGGCGGATATGGCTGTTTCATCTGCCAGCTTTTGGGGTCGAACTTGTAAAAATAGGAATGTGTAAACAGTATTTTATTCATTGCTCACAAATAATTTAACGCGTTTCGTTGATTCAAACTCCTTGCCCGCCATATCAAATAGTTTTAGGATTCTTGATTGGTTATCATCAATCGAAAAATTCATTCTTACCATTTTACGGTTGACTGTATTAAAAAAGGTCTCTTTGTTTGGCACAGTCGCCCTGTTGGTATCAATTTGCCATTTCTTGCGCTTAATGACAATCTTCATTATCATGAAATCGATGAAATCGAACAATTGTTTGATACAAATAAACTCTATAAAACGCTTTAGCCGATTGGAATTTTCATCCAGAGTATCATTCACCCACTCAAATCCGAAATTTGGGAAATAATCTTTTATCCACTGATTTTGATACAGAAGGTCGATACTGGTTTTTTTTCCACAAGCAGGAATAAGTATGGCCAATTCGACGGCAGTAAATAAATTCATGGGGGTTACCTCAGTCCCCATTTCAATGAAATAATTGGTACAAATGAGATATTTCCTTTTGGAACCTAGCATTTTTCGATAAATGGTCATCATTAACCTGATTAGCCATAACCTTTTTCGCTCCGAAATAATGAAAAAATCAATATCATTGCCATAATCAAAATTGTTTTTTGAAAGGGATCCCGATAAACACACGCCACGTACAAAAGGAAAATGGAACAAGGTTTTTGCGAGGCTTACTGCAATTGGAAAATATCTTTTAGATAACCTGTTGGTTTTAACCCTTTTCCTTACAAGTCCGCCATCTTTTCTTAATTGGTAATAGCCACTTTCGTGGTATAGCAGGTCCTTTCTGACAAGGCTTGCAAGGGTTGCCTTAAATTGCTCATCATCTGGTATTTTTATTTGGCAAAAACGAATAATCTCATCTTCTGTTAAAGGGTAATCAAAAATCCCTGAATACAGGAGTGTTTTAATAATGCCACTTTCCAACTCATTTAATTGCTCGTCAACTTGTTTTAATTCCATATAGCCTGGCTGAATTAGATAACAAAGCAAAATTATCAGGGAAATCCATCGTAAGTTCGACCCTTTTTAAAATCAGCTAAAAATAGGATTTATTTCGAATATTACGGTTCATGACTAATAATCTAAAAAAAATCCAGAAATAGGTTTACTTCCGAAGCCTTGAAAAAAACAAAACTTAAAAAACAATTCAAAAATTTGATAATACAATTGACATCACGCGATATTAATCGTTGGCGCGGCGAAGTTCCAATTCAGTTTTCATGAGGTCGGTTGTTGCGGCATCGATCTTATAGAAAAACATGAAGATGGCACACGACATGTAGGGGATTCCAAGTATTACCGAAACCAGAAGTTTAATTCCTGTAATGGCATTTGTTGTCTCCAAAAAAAAGTCTTTTTTATTCATCTTGAATGTGATTACTTTATTTTTTCTTTTTTTGCTTGTAAAACCTGACATAATCTACTTCCATGGTTTGTGGGAATGCGGCATCATCAATCCCTTTCGTACGGCCCCATGCACCACCAACAGCAAGGTTAAGGATCAGGTAAAACGGTTTATTGTAAGGCCACTTCGATTCACCAAGCCCTTCGTTTTTATAGACAAAATAGAGGCTATCGTCAACAAATGCCTTCATTATCTCCGCATCCCATTCAAAAGCATAAGTGTGGAAATTTTTGGTCGCATCCGGTACCGAAATGATTGCAGTTTTCTGTGTTGCTGCCTGCCATTGGTAATCTTTTGAATGTGCCGAAGCATGGATTACTCCCAAATCGTGGCCAACATGTTCCATAATGTCGATTTCACCGATTGTTGGCCAGTTCCCGTCTTTAAATGACCACCCTCCCGGCATCATCCATATGGCAGGCCAAGTGCCACGACCATCAGGAAGTTTGGCAGAGATTTCTATTCTTCCGAATTGCCAAGCTTCTTTTGAGTTCAACCTGACCGACGAGTATTTTTTTCCTTCGGTCTCTTTTTTTAATGCGATAATGTACAATTTCCCATTTTCGACCCGGCCATTCTCCAATTTCCCAATTGTATATTGCTGATCTTCAAAGTTTCCCCAGTTTGCAGCATTTCCTTCGGTATCATATTTCCATTTTGTTGAATCGGGAAGCCCAATGTAATTGAACTCGTCGCTCCAGACCAATTTCCATTTTTTATTTATTGTACCCCTATTTGTTTGGGCCGGTGAATTTCCGGCAAAAAACAATATAATAATTGCGAATCCTAAGAATCTTAGAAATTTATTGTATAAAATCATTTGATTGATGTTAATTCTAAACTTAATTTGTTTTGGCGACATCCACAGAATATTGTCCCAATTGGTTCACCTTATCGCAAAGGTAAAAACAATAATTTTTTGGTGCGTCATGATCAGGATGGTTATTTGATCACCCTGATATAATCCACTTCAAGTGTTGCATTTACAAAAGCCGGGTCAACCGAACCACCAAACGTGCCTCCCATAGCCAGGTTGATGATGAAAAAGAAGTCGTGATTGAACGGGATGCTGCTCGTATTGACGACAGTATGAATCAATTGATCGTCAACGTAGATCCTGATTAATGCAGCTGTCCAGTCAAGTGAGTAAACATGAAACTCTGTCGTTGCATTCGAGATGACCTTTGTGCTCCCATCGGCGTTCCCACCTGACCTTCCGGGATAATGCAATGTTCCAAAAATCTTATTCAGCTCACTTCCACGATGTTCCATGATGTCGATCTCGCCACAAGCAGGCCAAATAGCTGTCGCAAGGTCGGTACCCAACATCCAGGCAGCAGGCCATGTACCAACTCCGGCAGGAAGTTTGGCCCTGATATCGACGCGGCCATATTTGAAGGCAAATTTATTCAGCGAAAGCAAGCGTGTCGATGTATAGGCACTGCCACTATAACTATCCTTTATTGCAGTGATTTTCAGCACACCACCTTGGACGGTTACATTTTGTGACCGGTTGGTGTAATATTCCAGCTCAGAGTTGCCCCATCCGCCTGAACCTGTTCCAAGGTCATAGCCCCACTTGGTAGGGTCGGGTGCGCCATCAGTATTGAATTCGTCCGCCCAAAAAACAATCGGAATCGGTGAACTGACTGTCACAGTGACCTGAATGGTGCTTTTGACCGATAAACCAGCATTGTTCCTTGCTGTGACGCTGACAGAATAGGTATTGGTTCCGGCAACTGTATATTGATAATTAATCGATCCAGTTGTCCCCAATTTTATTTCGCCATTCCCAAATTCATAATCAAAAGTGGTTGCATTGTCAGCGGTTGCGGTAAAGGCAACGCTCCCACTTCCATCGGTACTCACCACACTTTTTACGACCAGGTTGGATGGGGCAGTTTCCACTGCCCCGCCATTTCCTTTTTTGCAACCGTTTAAAATAGATAGTAGGGCTAATGCCGTTATTATAAGATACTTCATTGACAGTTTATTTAACTTTTAGCTTTTGATACCATGCATTTCCATCAGTCCCGATGTTGCGCAAGGTGACAGTTGAAGCAGTAATTGCCATGATTTCATAAGTCACACCACCTGTACCGATATTGATGATCCCATTCCCATGTACAACAAATTGGATGGTTGTAGAGTTCGACGAAGTTGAACCAGAAGTGGCATTCATAAAGGACAATTTTTTGGTTTTGACCCGTCTCAACGCTCCCTGCCCCACGCAACCTGCTCCACGCCCCCAGCAAGCTATCCCCCAATCGAAACGCCGATCAACTTTCCGATACCAAATGTTACTGCAGCGGCAGCCAGGCCGAAAAAAACTTGCCTGAGCCCAGAATACCAGACACTTTTACCTGTAAACAACGTGATGGAAGCTCCAATCAGGAACAATCCAATGGCACTAAAAAGTGTACTGAAAATCACTGCCTGAAATCCAACAGTAAAGAAAAATGGGATGATCGGTATTATTGCGCCAACAGAGAAAAGGATGAAAGAGGTAATTGCAGCTTCCATTGCCGAGCCCTGTAAATCCTCAACATTGATCCCCAGTTCCTCCTTGATCAGAATTTCATGGGCATGGTCCTTATTTCCAATGACTTCCTTAGCCATCTTTTTTGCTTGTTCTTCTGAAATCCCTTTGGAAATGTAAATGAGTGCAAGTTCTATTTCTTCCCCTTCAGGGTTGGTTTCCAGCTCGTCAGCTTCTAGTTGCATCTGGTTTTCAAGGAGTTCCTGTGAGCTTTTCACAGATATCCATTCGCCCAAAGCCATCGACAATGCCCCGGCTAGAAGCCCTGCCAGACCAGTTAAAAGGACAATATTCGATCCGTTGGTAGCACCTGCAATTCCCATTGCCAAACTAAAATTCGATACCAACCCATCATTGCCACCCAAAACAGCAGCTCGTAAGGCATTTCCACCAACCGACCGGTGCCTCTTTTCGAAACGCGCCAGGTTGGAGCCTGAAACGTTCGAATTGTTTTTAAGAATATTCTTTAATATCGTAACATGTGCTGTGTCTGATAAAGAAGAGGGCGATGCCCCTTTTTGCCTTGCTGTCACAATTGATGAGGAGATACTTTTTTCGGTGTCGAGCAGCACGCCCAACACATAATCGTATCCAAAAATCTTCCCGATCAACTGTAAGGTCCTCGCTCTCTTTGACGGCGGATAATATTTCGCTGTATCGAGGTTATTTTTCTTCATAAAGGCGAGTGCGTGGCCTTTCTCAATATCACTCATCTGGAGAAATATCCTGGCAACATTGGGGTCTGCTTCATTATCCCCAAGGACTTTATACAAAAATCCAGCATCAATTTCTGTCTGGATGTTTTTTAAATTGATCATCAAATTGTATTTAGAAAATAATCATACCGATATAGTTTTCAAATGTATTTGAATTTTAATAAAATAGATTGTGGTTTTAATAATTTTATCTAAATTGCTACAAAAAAATTAAATCGGTAATTCCGACATGAAAAACCCAAATGAAAAGAGTACCGACATGGATTTTCAGAATAAATCCAAAACGGACCTTATTGCGGAATTGGTAAAATTACGTCAGGAATTTAATGATCTGAAAGACCAGCACAAGCAAACACAGTTTATTCTGGGCGAGCGCAAAAAGGAGCTCAATTGCCTTCACCGTATCTCGTCCATCCTGAGTGATACAAATATTACGATAGAATCAGCAATCCATCAGATTGTGCTTATCCTTCCTGATGCCTGGCAGTTTCCGGAAATTACACAAGCATCTATTCGAATAGAAGATCGGATTTTCCAGACCGCAAACTTTGAAAAATCACATCTCTCATTAAGTCAGGATATTAATTCAAGAGAGACCATTATTGGTCAAGTTGAAATTGTGTATTCCGAAACCCCACCTACCGGGTCTGAACAGATTTTTCTTCCGGAAGAATACGATTTATTGTTCTCTATTGCTGAAACAATTGGCAATTTTATCGAAAAAAATGCAAAAGAAACCGCGCTGCTTAAAAGCGAAGATAAATACAGAAGACTGATCGAGAACATCAATGATGTAATTTATGAAGTGACAGATTCTGGCATTATCAGGTACATCAGTCCGGCAATCGAAAAGATGTTGGGCTATACACCAGATGAGCTGATTGATAAAAGAATTTTCGATTTTGTCATTGAGGCTGATTGTCAGGTTATGAAAGAAAGGATAGCTTCACGTGTTAAACTCGATTCATCCTATCACGAATACAGGTTTGTCAATAAAACCGGGAACATTCAATGGTTGCGCAAATCAACAAATGAAATCGTTATAAATGAAGGGTCTGTTTGTAAAATAGGAACCCTGACGGACATTACCCAACAGAAACTTGCCGAAGTTCAGCTTCAGAATAGCGAATTGCTTTACCGTTCAATATTAAATGCTACCCCAGATGTAATTACAATTACCGATCTTGAAGGAAAGATCCGTTTTTCCTCCCCCAAAACATTGGAAATGTTCGGATATGAAAGCACGGAAATATTTGTTGGTCGCAGCCTTCTTGATTATATTGATCCGTCAGACCACGAAAAGGCCATTGAAGGAATTGCGCAGATGGTCCGGAACAATATTTATGATGCGACTGAGTATAAAGCCTTAAGGTCCGATGGCTGCACTTTTGACATTGAAGTAAAAGGGGAATTTATCAGGGATGATGCCGGTAATCCATACCAAATGATTTTTGTTACGAGGGACATCACGGATCGCAAAATGGCCGAGGATAAATTGCGCAAGCTATCAAGTGCAGTAGAACAAAGTCCTATCAGTATCGTGATCACAAACCTAGAAGGGAATATTGAATATGCCAATCCAAAGGCTTGTGAAACAACCGGGTATTCATTAGACGAGTTGCTCGGGAACAATCCAAGAGTATTAAAATCAGGTGAAACTTCATCGGATGAGTACTCCGTTCTTTGGGATAATATTGTCCAGGGGAAAGAGTGGAAGGGCATATTCCACAACAAGCGTAAAAACGGGGAACTCTATTGGGAATCTTCAACAATTGGGCCTATCCTGGACACCTCTGGCAAAATAACTAACTATCTTGCTATAAAAGAAGATATTACAGAGCGTCGTCAAATGCAATTGTCACTTCTCAAAAATGAAGAGCGGCTGAGGCAGATTGCCGAAATTAGCCATACAATGATTTATGAAACAGATCCTACTGGATTATATACTTATGTAAGCCCCGTTTCAGTACGAATTTTGGGCCTGGAACCTGATCAGGCCGTTCGGAAATTGTATTTTTTTGATTCTCTTCCCGAAGAATTCCGCGAACTGGCAATAGGGCTTTATAACCGCATGGTTCCTGTGGATCAATTTGTTTATCCACTTTACAATCAAAACAGGGATTTAGTGTGGGTGGAGGTAAACGCGATACCCATCTTTAATGATAACGATGAATTTATAGGTTATCGGGGCGGGCTCAACGACATTACCAAAAGAAAGCTTGCCGAAGATGAGCTTAAAAAGTTCCGTACAATTTCAGACCAGTCAAACTATGGGAATGCAATCGCCGATCTCAATGGGATTTTGATTTATTCAAATGCAGCCTTTGCCCATATGCACGGAATGGAGGTTGATGAATTGATCGGGAAGCCCCTTTCAATTCTCCATAGTGGCGAACAATTGGTAAAAGTGGCTGAAGCATTAGGTAAATTAAAAACAACAGGCGGTTTTACGGCAGAAGAAATTTGGCGCACAAGGAAAGACGGATCTGTTTTTCCATCTTTGATGAACGCTAAAATGATTTTTGACAGCAACGACCAACCGCTGTTTATGTCGGCATCGGCTATTGACATCACGGACATTAAAGAGGCGGAAGAAAAAATCAGGAAACTGAACCAGGCTATTGAGCAGAGTCCCGTTGCAATTGTCATCACCGATCTGAAAGGAAATATTGAATATGCCAGCCCTGCCTTTTATCAAACCACAGGCTACACTTTGAAGGAAGTTTATGGTAAAAGTACAAGTCTGCTTAAATCAGGAAAAACAGACCCTTCGATTTACCACAACATGTGGGAAACAATCGAAACTGGAAAAGCTTGGCAGGGTGAATGGATCAACAAGAAGAAAAACGGCGAGTTGTACTGGGAGTCTGTGTCGATTACCCCAATACTGGACACTGACGGTAAGATGATCAATTATCTTGCAGTCAAACAGGATATTAGCCAACGGAAACGAGACGAACAGGAAATCCATGACCTTAATGCTTCCCTCGAAATAAAAATTGAAAAAAGGACAAAGGAGCTCAGGGATACCAATGACCATTTAATTAAGGAAATCGAAGAAAGGAAGTATATTGAAAATGAACTAATGGCTAAAACCATAGAGCTGGAAACATTTTTTGACGTATCGCTCGATTTGATTTGTATTTCCGATTTCTCCGGTAAGTTTATCCGGATAAATAAGGCCTGGGAGGGTAACATGGGCTATTCGGAATCTGAAATAGAGGACAAACATTATCCTGAATTTATCCATCCGGATGACCTTCAGGTAACCTATGATGCGATGAATGGTTTGACGAATGACAAGCCGGTTTTCAATTTGACCCATCGTTTTAAAACAAAAGATGGCAGTTACCGCCTGATTGAATGGAACGGTTCTGTATCGGGCAATTATATCTATACCGCTGCACGTGACATAACAGAGCGTAAAAGGGCAGAAGAATTTGAAAACGAAATGTTGCAATTGTCCCCAAAATTAACAGGTGTGACAATTTCCGAAATCAATGATGCGATCAATATGGCATTGGCAAGGATTGGTCAATTCCTTTCTGCCGATAGGGCTTATATTTTCGAACTTGAAGAATCTGGATATACAATAACAAACACCTATGAGTGGTGCGGAGAAGGGATCATTTCTGTAAAGGAAAACCTTCAGAATATACCCAGCCAAAATGCACTTCAGCTAATTGATATTCTTTCAAGGCATGAAAATGTGATTATTCCTTCAATTGAAGATTTACCTGATACATGGAAAGCCGAACGCGAATCCATGATAGCACACCAAATCCAATCATTGATCCTAATACCCATGCTTGTTGAAAACGATCTGATTGGGTTCGTTGGCTTGGATTCTGTACTGCACCAAAGAGAATACAACAAGGCAGAAATCAATATCCTCAAAGTGTGGAGCAGCATGTTGGCAAGTTTGATAAACAACCAGCGCAAGGAAAGTTTGCTCGAACTGACCCGCAAGAACTATGAAACATTCTTTAACACGATCGACGATTTTCTGTTTGTAATGGATGTTAACGGACATATAGTGCATACCAATTCAACTGTCAACCTTCGGTTAGGCTACTCTCAGGAAGAGCTTTTAGGACAGTCGGTTATCATGGTCAGGCCTCCTGAACGTCGTGAAGAAGCATTAAAGGTGATGGACGAACTGTTATCAGGTGAAACCCAGATCTGTTCGATTCCATTAATGTCCAAGTATGGCGAACAGATCCCTGTTGAAACCAGGGTCAAAAGTGGTTTTTGGAATGGACAACCCATTATTTTCGGGGTCAGTAAGGACATCTCCCAAATTAAACTGTCGGAACAAAAATTTGCAAGCGCGTTCCAGGCAAATTCGGCCATGATGGCCATATCTTATTATGAAGATGGTCGTTATATCGACGTTAACAATGCCTTCCTCGAAACATTGGGTTACCTGCGAGAGGATGTAATAGGTAAGACCAATAAAGAGATGGAACTTTTTAAGGATACGGAACTTCGCGAAAAGATGCTTGACGATCTGAATAACGGTATCCCAATCCGCAAGTTGGAAATCATCATGCGGACAAAAGACGATCAGGTCAAAATTGGATTGTTATCGGCCGATGCCATTTTTATCGGTCAGGATCATTGCTTGTTGACAGTCACAGTGGATATTACTGAACGGAAAAAAGCAGAGGACGAGCTTCGTAAAGCCCGGTTGGAAGCCGATCAGGCAAATCTGGCCAAAAGCGAATTCTTATCACGTATGAGCCATGAGTTGCGGACCCCGATGAATTCTATCCTCGGTTTTGCTCAATTGCTCGAAATGGGACAACTCAGTGCCGGGCAGAAAAAGGGGGTTTCCCACATTATGCGCAGCGGTAAACACCTTCTCGATTTGATCAATGAAGTTTTGGATATCGCCAGGATTGAGGCAGGACGGATATCCTTGTCACTCGAACCAGTGCAGTTAAGCGCGATTATCCCTGAAATGACAGACATCATCAGGCCTCTCGCAAATGATAAAAATGTCATTATCAGGGTTATAAATATACCGGATGAGCAATTGTTTATCAGAACAGACCGACAGCGTTTAAAGCAAATTTTGTTAAACCTGCTGAACAATGCGATCAAATACAACAGGGAAGGCGGGCAGGTATTTATAAAGACCGAACAGATGCCACAGAAAGCTGAATTTCCAGCCTCAGTTAGGATTTCAATAACTGATACCGGTTTTGGAATTTCAAATGCTGACTTACCTAAACTTTTCAATCCTTTTGAACGGATTGGTGCAGAAAGGACAAAAATCGAGGGAACCGGTTTGGGGCTTGCTGTTGTCAAAAAGTTGATGGATGCCATGGGGGGTATGCTGGGCGTCGAAAGTACCCTCGGAGAAGGGAGCACCTTCTGGATCGAATTACCAGGATGTGACAGCCAGCACGATATTCTGGAGAAATCAGGTAAAATGAACGGTGTAGCGGCCAATCTGCCGGTCAAGAGAGGAAAAATACTCTATGTTGAAGACAACGCTTCAAATATTGAGCTTGTTGAACAGATTCTTGCCATTCAGTATGAAGGGATCGAACTATTTACGACATTTTATGGCAGAGCAGCTGTAAACCTGGCGATTATACACCAGCCGGATCTGATCCTGTTGGACCTCAACCTACCGGATATCCATGGCAGTGAAGTCCTTAGGCTTATTCTTTCGGAAGAAAAAACGAAAGATATCCCTATTGTAATCATAAGTGCCGATGCCATGCCGCAACAACTTGATAAAATGTTGAAGGCTGGTGCGAAATATTATTTGACAAAACCCCTTAATATAAATGCATTATTAAAAATAATTGATGGGTTTGTCACCATTCAAACCAATTCGAAATAAAAAAACCACTATAAAAATTCACAACTATGATTGATTCAACCTTTAAAAATGCGAATATCCTGATCGTCGATGATCAGGAGCCAAACATCGACGTGTTGGAAGGGCTTCTTGATATGCAGGGTTATTTGAACATCAAGACAACCACCGACTCCAGAGAAGTGCTAGACCTGTTTAAGACGTTCAATCCCGATTTGATACTGCTCGACCTGTCGATGCCCTATCTGACTGGATTTGATGTGATGGAACAATTGAAGCCCTTAGTAAAGAAAAACACACTGTTGCCAATTCTGGTTCTTACCGCCGATGTCACCATGTCGGCAAAACAACGGGCTTTATCGGGTGGGGCCACCGATTTTATCACAAAACCCTTCGATCTGATCGAAGTCGGTCTGCGGATAAAAAATTTGCTCTTTACCAGTTTTCTACAACAACAGTTGCAAAACCAGAACCAGGTTTTGGAGGAAAAGGTCAGGGAACGCACCCTCGAACTTGAAAATAAAAACATCGATTTAAATACTGCCAAGGAAAAAGCAGAAGCCAGCGACAGATTAAAAACTTCGTTCATCAACAACATTTCTCACGAAATCCGTACCCCTCTGAATGGTATCCTTGGATTCCAGCAGATTCTGGCACAACCCGACATCACAACCGAAGAAAGGGAGGAATATCTTGGACTATTGAACGAAAGTAGTCAACGGCTGATTACAACAGTTTCCAATTTCATGGAGATTTCGTTGCTGACTTCCGGAACGCAGGAAGAATATGTCACAGGCTTTAGTCCAATTCAGGTGGTCAATTCTGTCGTTTCCAATTTCAGGCGAAGGTGCGAATCTAAAAATCTTGAATTGAGCGTACTGGTTCCACAGGATCAAACTGACCTTACCATCAATTCTGATAAGGATCTGCTAACGAAAATATTGAACCAATTGATAGACAATGCATTGAAATTTACCCAACAAGGTTCTGTTACGATTGGGTATGAATTGATATCCAATGAATTGTGCTTTTTTGTGAAGGATACAGGGATCGGGATATCTAACGAATCCCAGGGTACTTTGTTTAAGAATTTTATGCAGGAGGCTGTTGGCAACACGCGTGACTATGATGGATGCGGCCTCGGCCTCGCCATTGCAAAGGGCATAGTTGAACTGCTTGGCGGAAACATCCGGGTTGAATCGGAGCAGGGGAAAGGTTCGACGTTTACATTTTCGATTCCATTGTAAACGATAAACCCTCAAGGTTTTAAAAACCTTGAGGGTTTATTTTTCATTTTACCGGTGTATTCTTTAAAACTTCAACTAAAAAATCCCAGAACTTCTGCACAGAGGGTACGTTGACACGTTCATCGGGTGAATGGGGCGAACGCATTGTCGGTCCAAATGAGATCATATCCCAATTTGGATAAACGGCACCCAGGATCCCACATTCTAAGCCGGCATGAATTCCCAATGTCTGAGGCACTTTGCCGAATTTATCATTGTAAATTGCCTGCATCTGTTTTAAAATCTCCGAATCCATATTGGGTTTCCATCCTGGATAACCACCATCGAAAGAGACCATTGCACCACCTAAGGAGAATACGCTGTCAACCTGTTCAACAAGATCGTCTTTGGCCGAATCCACAGAACTGCGCAATAGACATTTGACAAATACAACCCCTTTTTGCGACTTTACAGTTGAAAGGTTTGTGGATGTTTCGACCAATCCATCCATCCCAACAACCATCCTGATCACACCGTTCGGGCAACCGTAAAGTGAATCGATCAGGTCATCCTGAACACGCTCTTCGATTACAGATTTTGGTAAATCGGTTTCGTTAACCGTGAAACTTAGGGTAGGTTCAACAGAACCCAATTCATTTTTATAGATACCTTCATACTTGCTAACCGCTTTTTTAAACGGATCAATGTTTTCATCGGGAACCAAAACCACTGCATAAGCTTCACGCGGAATGGCATTCCTCATCCCTCCACCATTGATTTCGGACAGGCGGATATCCAATTCATGGGTCGCATATTTCAGGAAGCGGTTAAGCAGCTTGATAGCATTTCCCCTTCCAATGTTTATGTCAAGACCTGAATGACCACCTTTTAATCCGGAAATAATTAGCTTAAATGGAGTAACATCCTCTGGTATAATAACTTCATCGTATTCAAATTCAATATCTGCATTGATCCCTCCGGCACAACCTACATAAAGCTCCCCTTCTTCTTCCGAATCCATATTGAGCAGGATATCCCCCTTTAAAACATTGGGCTGTAATCCCTGAGCTCCGGTCATGCCGGTCTCTTCGTCACATGTGAAAAGAGCTTCGATTGGTCCATGTGCCAGATTTTTTGCAGCAAGGACAGCCATCGCAGAAGCAACACCGATCCCATTGTCCGCACCAAGTGTCGTACCACGTGCACGAACCCAGTCTCCATCGATCCATGCGTCAATCGGATCTGTCTCAAAATTATGGGTGGTGCCATTGTTTTTTTGCGGAACCATATCAAGATGTCCCTGGAGGATGATCCCCTTCCGGTTTTCCATTCCCGGGGTGGCCGGTTTAAGGATAATCACATTCCCTACACCATCTTTAATTGTTTCGAGACCGAGGCTTTTTCCAAAATCCACCATGAACTTCTGGATTTTCTCTTCCTTCTTCGATGGACGGGGTACCTGCGTCAGCTTATAAAAGTTTTCCCAAACAGCCTTTGGTTCGAGATTAATAATTTCCTGTGACATATGCGATTGAATTATATTATTGTTTTACAAATAGTTACAATTATAAATTGCGGCTGGCAACTGGCAACTCGCTTAGCTGCAAGTGCTATTAAACTTGTAGCTGCTTCAAAACCTTGTTTCAGTACTTCGGTTGCTGAGCGAAGTCGAAGCACCGGTTGTTGAGCGGAGCCGAAGCACCGTTCTCCGGTTGCTGAGCGAAGTCGAAGCACCGGTTGCCGAACAGAGTCGAAACACCGTTCTCCCAGCCCTATGCTCCACGCCCCAGGCGGCCCCAAGCCCCATGCCCCAAGCTCTGCCCTCTTAGTGCTTTGCGCTCGAAGGAAACTCCAACCCATAACCCTGTTTCCTGTCAGCTTTTTTAAGCAAGGCAGCCAGGAAGATCGAAATAATTCCACAAACGACAAGCATCATAATCGGAATGGTGTAATCGTAGGTCATTTTGCCTTCACGAATGGCTGTCAGGTTATCGTGGTTGACAAGGTCAAGCACGGCACCAATTCCCCAAAAAAACAGGCCAAGTCCCCAATTCTGAACAGTGAACATAGTGGCGTAGGCTGTTCCCAATCGGTTTTCAGGGACAATTTTTGCGACCGATGGCCACATGGCAGCAGGAACAAGTGCAAAGGCAATACCCAGACTAACAAGGGCCGCATAACCCAGGGTAATGCTGTTCGACAAAGAGAGCGATAAATGGGCAAATATCAGCAAACAGGAACCCAGCATCATTAAAGAAGCTGCCTTCCCTTTGCGGTCAACAAAATTTCCGAATATTGGGGTAAAGATGATCGTTCCCAGTGGAATAAGGGAAGCTGTTTTTGAGCCGTTGTGTAGCCATACCTGAAGGATGTTCCAGAAATTGAAAACGATAATCCCGAAAACAGCAACAAGGGTAAAAGTAAAAATCCTGCGATAGTTCAGATTGCTTATCCTTGAAGGGACAATCGAAAAGGCAAGGGCAAAGATGAACAAAACCAGATAAACTGCTACAATTCCCATCGCCTCACTTCCAAAAATCATGACAGATCCTGCTGCCGGAAGTTTAGCGGTGAACCCAAATTTGTTGATCAACATATCAGGAGCATACTGTATAAACGGAAAAACAGCAGCATAAAATGTAACGCAAAGCAATGTGATGTAAATAAACGACTTGTCCGTAATTAATTTGATAAAATCAGAAAAGCGAAATTCTTCATCCGGAACGACTTCAAGATTTGGATCAAGGGCATTTTTATGCTGACGGTCGATCTTAACATCGAAAACTGTATAGATCAAGAACATAATAAATGAAAGTGCTATCAATGTTGCTGCAAAGGTAACGGCAGGCGAAAAACGGCCACCACCAATATCAAGCGAGGATGCCATACCAAGGGCAGTCCCCAACCTTCCAAATCCGATATTGATCGCCATGGCGAGAGCCATTTCGTAACCTTTGAACCACTTGACGATGGTCCGGGTGGCAAGGACACATAAGATTTCGAGGCCCGATCCAAACATGATCCTCCCGATGATCATCATTGTAAGGATTGTTCCTTTTTCGGGGCCAAAAAAACCGGCAGCTGCAAGTGCTGTTGTCCCAGCGCCGATCGTTGCCAAAACACCGAAAACATAACCAGTCAAACGGATTCCCCATTTGTCGAGGATCATCCCACCAATAAGGATCATCCCGAACATATTTGCAATGGTTGTCAGTCCGATGATCCGGCCAAACTCTTCACTTGAGAAGCCCATTTCAGACTCCATGATCCCTTTAAGTCCCGACATAAAGTCCTGAAACCAATAGGTCGAAAATGTAAGTCCGGATATTAAAATAAGTACCATCCAACGCATTGCAGTACTATCCCGCAAAGTTTTCGTGTTCACCTGAGTCATAAAATTTGTATTAAAATATTCCTAATTATTTTGAGCGGTGCAATATAGGCAAAAACATATGAAATATCATCAGACTGAAATCATAACAAAACAGGAAATTTGACATCACCTTAATTCATTAATTTCCTTAATTCTTTCATTACTTCATTCCTTAATTACTTCATTCCTTCATTCTTTCATTCCTTCATTCTTTCATTCCACTAATACCCTATCCTTTTAATCGCCCCCGTTACCGGATGGATTTCTATGGAATACTCCCCGTTTACAAGACCATCAGGAATTGGGGTAACTACGCCATATTGAGCCATGGAAAGTCTCGACTGCGCCAAGACATCACCTCCGTTTAACAATCTGGCAACCACGATTCCAGGACTTCTGTAAACCAGACCACTAACTGACGTTTCTCCAACTGCAGGGGCTGCCTTTGTTTCGCTGTTGCGTGCAAGATCAAGATTTGGTTCCAACTCAAGCATAATCGGTTTTGCAGATACATTGCTTTCGGGCAAAACACCAAGTGTAGGAGAAAATCGGAACGCAACAAGGGCCTTGCTCCCCTTAACATCGGGAACCACTTCAAAAACATATTTGTGATTCGACTTAATGGATTTTCCAACGAAGAGCCCTTCATATTCGCTGATGGTTTTTCCCAACTCATCCACCATAACCTGATAGGCTTGCCCGTCAGGTGGAAGTTTGTCGTAATTGGCTGCCAAAACCATCGCTTTGCGTTTACGCATCTTGATAATTTCATGGGCTGCTTCTGCTGCTTTTTCCTCAAAAGGTTTAAGTTTGTTGTTCATTTGCTTCGTACTGTCTTTGCCAACAGTAAATGACTGCATCGACAAATCAGGCCAGATTTCACGTGGCACATCTATCGCAGGAGTAAAATCGGATGTGAATGTTTTTACCGCTTCACTCTTCACCTCGCAGTTAATACCAAGTAATACCCCCTGGTCTGAGAGTGACAGCATGGATGCCACGGCACCTTTGGCTTTGTGAACCTCAGATGGATCAGGTTCACCAAAAGTTTCCATTTTCAAATCGGTTATCTTCCAAATTTCACCATCCCCAGTTCCCGGATTTTTAATACCTAGGTATTTTGAAGCAAACTCTGCATAGGGCCCATGAAAAAACTTCTCTTGTGACACTTCTACCATAACACGGATTCCTGTCCGTGGAAGGGAATATACCACACCACCGTTTAACACGCTCAATTCTGTGGCTGATTTCTTTTTATCGTCTTTTTTTTGTGCCGATAGGTCCCCAACAATAAGAATTAATGTGATAAATAAAGCCAAAATCGATCTCATCATCGTAATAAGTTGTTAATTATTAAGTACTTAAATATAGGATCAAATAATATTGCAATTTAATTGCACGTCAAAATTGAACCTTTTTTTCGGGTTTCCCAAAATTGGGGTCATTTTTTAGGAAGGTAAATGCCTTGCCTAAATTCATAGTCAGGTCACTTGCGATTATCGACTCCATTGATGAATCCAAAAGTGCAAAATCACCGGATAGCCCATGCAGGTAAACTCCAAGTATAGCTGTTTCTTTGGGAGGATAACCCTGGGCAAGCAAACCCGTCAAAATTCCGGTAAGTACATCCCCACTTCCCCCCGTTGCCATCCCTGGATTTCCTGTACTGTTGAACCAACAATTTCCATCGGGAGATACAATTGCAGTGTAAGCCCCTTTGAGAACAATGACAACATGATGGTTTTGGGCAAATTTCAGGGCATTCTGTAAACGTTCAAAACCTGATACTGCAACTCCCGCCAAACGGTCAAATTCAACAGGATGAGGAGTCAGTATTGAATTTTCGGGTATCAGACCCAGCAATTCAGGATTGGACGAAAGAATATTCAGTGCATCGGCATCTATTACAATGGGTGCTTTGTAGGTCTCCAATAATTTTTTCAAAGCAAGAACAGTCCCGGGTGCCTGTCCCAAACCCGGACCAATTCCTATGGCTTTATAGGGAACGTTCAATGCAATATCAGAAATAAGAAGATCTGACTGGTCAATACTTACCATTGCCTCCGGGACAACCGTTTGCATGATCTGACTGCCCGATTGGGGAAGATGGACAGTAAGAAGTCCAACGCCAGAATGTAGGCACCCTTTTGCAGCCAATACAGCAGCACCCATCTTTCCATAACTTCCCGCTACCAACAGTGCATGTCCGTAAGTCCCTTTGTGTGAGAATTTACCACGAACCTTCAAGATTCCGGCTGCAGTTTTAACCTCTGTATAGTTCCAGCGAGTCAGTTTTTCCTGAATCCCTAGTGGATGCAACCCGATTGGCAGGACCTCCCATATCCCGGTAAATTCCTCATTCTCTTTAAAAAAGAAACTCAATTTGGGGAACTGAAAGGAATAGGTAAAGCTTGCTTTGATAATGGCTGTCATGTCATTATTGGTATTGTCTTCACCCATCAAACCGGATGGGGTATCGATAGAAACAATGGGAACACCCGACTGGTTGAGATGCCGGACAAGATCGGCGGCAAATCCCGACAATGGACGTGTTAGGCCAGAACCATAAAGGCCATCTATAATAAGATGATAATCTGAAATAGATGGAAATAGATTGAAATAGATGATTTTTATCCGGGAGTCATCTGTCACTTCCTTCAAACGATTGAGGTTAACTGTAAAACATTCGGAAGGGGTTTTCCCAAAATCGGGAATGAAAACATCAACAACATAATGACCCGAAATCAACAATCTTGAAATTGCCAAAGCATCGCCCCCATTGTTGCCTGGGCCTGCAAAAACGGCAATCCTTTCGATGGTACAGAATTTCGAAATGATCCTTTCTGCAAATTTTCTGGATGCCCTCTCCATCAGGTCAATTGAATGAATAGGCTCATTTACAATTGTATAACGATCAAGTTCGGCAATCTGTGATGTGGTAAATATTTTCATTCAAACTGATTTTAATATTACGTCCAAATTTACGAAGAATTCAGCGTGAAGCAAAAGTTGTTTATATTTGCTGCAATTAAACTATTGTTCATCTCCATAAACAGTTATTTCTTATGCTTAAAGAACATCCCAAAGGGCTAATAGTCGCTTTTTTCGCAAACATGGGCGAGCGGTTTGGCTTTTATACAATGATGGCCATTCTTGTACTTTTTCTGCAGGCCAAATACGGACTTTCGGCAGAGAAAGCCGGGAGCATCTACAGTTGGTTCTATTTTGCCATTTATGCCATGGCACTTGTTGGGGGCATGCTGGCCGATTACACAAAAAAATACAAGACCGTCATCCTATTTGGTCAGATCATCATGTTTGCCGGTTACCTGCTGCTTTCGGTCCCCGGGTTATCGCTTTCGATCACAATTTCCGGTTTGTTTATCATTGCATTGGGCAACGGTCTTTTTAAAGGGAACCTACAAGCCGTTGTCGGCCAGTTATATGACGATCCGAAATATGCCAAATTCCGCGACTCGGCCTTTATGGTGTTCTACATGGGGATCAATGTGGGTGCTTTTTATGCCCCTTTTGCTGCCACTGGAATCCGTAACTGGTGGCTTAAGGTAAATGGGTTTCTCCACGATGGTAGCCTTCCCTCCCTCTGTCACCAGTACATTAATGGTACACTCAAAGATACCAATGAGTTGCAACTCCTGGCCAATAAAGCGAGCCTGACCGGCCCAGTTACCGATCTAGCAAGATTTACCCAAAACTACATCGATGTTTTTTCACGGGGTTACAATTACGCTTTCGGGATTGCAGCTGGTGCATTGATCCTTTCGTTGATTGTCTATATCGTATTCAACAATTTGCTTCCGAACAAGGAAAAACCTGCAAAAGCTTCGGGTGTCCAAATCAATACAGGTGGGACATTAAAAGGCATAATAGCGGTAGGAACAGCATTTGCACTTGGAATTGCAATTTATTATCTTACAAATAAAAATATTGACCTGGCTTTTGCTTTTGGGCTTTTTATCGGATTTGTGACCTGGATGCTCCAAATCTCCACAAGGGAGGAAAGGCCGCGGGTTACCGCTTTGCTTTTGGTTTTTCTGGTTGTTATTTTCTTCTGGATGTCGTTTCACCAGAACGGATTGACCTTAACTTTATATGCACGTGACTATACCTTCAAATCGGTTGATGCCTTTACAAGCCTCTTCTTCGGATTCTATCCAATCCATGCAGTAATTGCAGCCATTGCCGGGGTCGTCTTGTTGATGGGACAAAAAAATACGGTCAACCTGAAACTCGCAGGGGCAATCCTGACAACCGCGGGTGGTGCATTATCCTATTATTTTTATTCACAGGGTCAAGCCCAAAATGCGATCTCGCCAGAAATTTTCCAATCATTCAACCCTTTGTTTATTGTCGCATTGACATTTGCAGTGATGGGATTTTTCAACTTCTTGAATAAGAAAGGCTTAGAGCCTTCAACACCACGAAAGATCGGATATGGGATGATTATTGCAGCAATCGGATTTGCCCTGATTTTATTTAGTTCCCTTAACCTGATTTCACCTCATGATCTCAATGGTCAGGCAGTTCCGGACTCATCAAGGGTATCTCCATATTGGCTGATGAGCAGTTACCTGATCCTTACGATTGCAGAGTTGTGCCTGAGCCCAATGGGGCTGTCGTTTGTTTCAAAAGTTGCTCCCACCCGTTTCCAGGGATTGATGCAGGGGGGCTGGTTGCTAGCTACTGCCGTTGGGAACAAGCTGTTGTTTGTTGGGACATGGGCATGGGATAAATTGCCACTCTGGGAAATCTGGTCGATCTTTATCATCTGTTGCCTTATTTCAGCAGCATTTATGTTCTCGATGTTGCAGAGACTTGAGAGGGTGACGAAGTAGCGGCTGGCTGCTGGCTACTGGCGGTTGGCTTGTCTCTGGATTATGACTGTATTTTAAAAGCTTGTTTTATAATCAAATTGGAAACTTTAGTGTATTCAATATCAAATAGATATGAATATTCTAAAGTTTTCAGTTTATTCTGGAATACGAACCGCCAGTCGCCAGAAGCCAGCAGCCAGTCGCTAGCCGTCCCAACAATTTGCCCTACCATTTCCGCAATTGTTCCTTAAAACGCATACCTTTGCTCCGAAAATATTCTGATCATGACAAAAAAAGATGCCATAGCAATCCTTCATTCCCGGACAACCGGAGTCCCTTTTGAGGCCCTTGATTTTCTGATGGAACTTCCTTATGATGAAGACATTGAATCAAAGATCATTTTTCATCTGGACAATGCATACGATGAGCGGATTTCGATGTTGAACAAGAGTCTGCCCAATTTGCCATTGTGGTATGCGATCCTGGCCGAAGTCCACCATTCAAGAAAAATCGTCCCATCGGTGATCAAACTGTTCACAACACCCGATGCACCCGATTGGGACCTTCTGGATGAACAAGGATTGTATCTGGTGGGAATGTTGTCGGAACAATATCCTGAAACAGTGGGTCTTTTCCTCAATGCCATCGAAAAACAAGTAACGATCAAGAGCAATGCACCCTATCTTTTCCTCTACGATTGTGTCTATTTTGCAAAGGATGAAATCCATGGGGCGCAAATTTCCCGTGTGTTGAACAATCCGGAAACGGGTTGGAAGACTTTATTGGCTGTACACACAGCAGAAGCACGCCTGAAGTCGTGCAAGGAAGGGGTCGTTAAACTTCATGAAACGTTCCTTCAATTCACAACCAAAGGAACAAACGAAAACCTGATCCGTGAAGAACTTCAGTTCGCATTGGAATTATTTGATGATGAAACACATACCCCCAGTTGTTATTTTCGCCAGCGTGAAGATTGGAAAACCCATTATGTAAGTGCCGAAGAGCTTTTTGAAGCAGAGAATCCGATGCTTGCAAATAGCTACAACAATGTTGGCCGTAACGACCTGTGCCCATGTGGATCTGGGAAGAAGTACAAAAGTTGTTGTTTGGGGAAATAGGCTGAATTTGATATATATTGTAATATATTGAAATACAGAAACATATAGAATTTAATACCTCCTTTGCAGTTGTTTTTTATATTATTACTTTAGTCAATGTTGGAAACCAACCAGCTTTCAATAACTTGCCGCTCAAATTCCTGAAACAATTCGAATGCTTCGTAATCACCTTGTTTATATGCTATTGGTATCTGTTTTCGTAAAAGGTCAAGATACATGATGCGTTTCGCATCATCCCATGAATTCATCTCTTCAATATAAAAATCGGCATTCAAAATCGCTTCTTCAAGCTTTATAATCTTGGGAGGTACATCATAAAGCCTGTAATTTATCCAATCAAAGTTGATCTCAAACATCATTTTCTCACTGGAGGTTTGTTTTTTTTCAGCTTTGATCTTTTTAAATACCTTGTAATGATCCTCGTAAATTAATAAATTCTTTAATGCTGTTTTAAACTGGTCTTTCCATAATTCAATCAGGACACAATGTCTGGCAATTTTGTTCTTTACCGCATATTCCATCAGCTCTTCAACCGTTTTCAATTTCAGCCTCAATTGTTTTTCAGTCTGGTTTTGACATAACCATTCCACATATTTTTCTTTATTTTCGATACAGTCCAATATCTTTTCTTCAACTTCGGCGTCAGTATGAATTTTCATTTCTCTTCAATAATATTTATTTCATCTTTGTCAGTTATTCCATATAGCTGATAAACAAGCCTATTCACTTCATCTTCGCAAAAATCAATTTTACCTTTAATATGGGTAGCCTGCGAATGCAATTTCGTTTCTGATAATTCGAAATTGAGTTTTAGAAGTTGGTCAACATACTTTTCAATGTCCGTTTTCACCGTCTTATTCGTTTCATCAGGTTGTTTGATTGGAAGGGAAGCCAACTCATAAATCCGGATTTCAGGGAATGTCTTGTCCTGCCGGTTGTATTTTTTCCTGAAATAAAAAGCCAGTAGCTTCGAATTGATGATTCCCAGCAAAAATTTTGAAATTGTTGGATCATAGGGCTTTACGATTTGTAGGAGCTGACTTGTTACATAATCGGAGTTGGTGTAGGATGAAATTAAGGTTTTACCAACAATTCTCCTGACCAGAATTCTTTCCCCTTCAAACAACATTGGGTTTCTTGGGGCGGCAAGGTTTTCTCCATATTTTAACCAGCGGTTTTTATAGACAATTGAATAAGGGTTTATATCTTTGCCTTCAAGGAAAGGCCGATAAGTATTATCCTTTTGATAATCTGATTCATAGAACTTTTCTTTGGGGAAATTTGCTTTTTGGGGAGGTTTTCCTTTACCTGTTTCGTAAATTTTTATCCCAAATTTTATTAAAGCCAATTTTTCAAGTGGAAGCGTATCTATTTCAATTTTGTCCCTCAACTGTAAATCTCTGTGGCTTAAGTTGATATTGATGATGCTTAAATCTCCATCATTCCAAATTTCCTGATTGACAGATTGAGTTTGGTTATAGTAACTTTCAATAGGCTCAAATATATCGGTCAAATTTTCTTTGATGAAACCTTTTTTAAGAATAGTAATAATTGGCAAAACTGTAGCTTGTTCAAAAACCTTGACTTTTGAGTAATCAACAATACTTCTTATGGAGGTGTTTTTCAGGATATAAGACCTCAATTTCTTGTTGCTTTGATTATTGAGCCACGTGTTCGGAGTAATATAACCTATTAATCCATTGTTTCTTAATAGTTTGATACCAGCTTCCCAAAACAAGGCATAGATGTCGAATTGGTATTCAGCAACTTTGTATTTACCGATAAAATAGTCGTAAACATTCCCATTTTCTTCTTTCCATTCCCGCCCACCAAGATAAGGTGGATTTCCAATAACTACATCAAAACCAATGTTTGCATTTACCCCATTAGTCGGTTCCTGTGCTGTGTTCAGTTTTTCCTCCAATTCAGATACATATTGTAAAGCCTTAGTAGCGTGTTGTTTGGCTTTTTGTGCGATATTCCGGAGTTCTTCGTGTGGTTTTTCGGCCCTTACGGTGAAAACTTCAGGAAAAGCTTTCTCCCAACAAAACGGCTTGATTTTCTTTTCCTCCCCAAAATCCAACATCGAAGCATAAATGTCTTGACCGACCAAACTGTTGCCGTCTTTGATGTTGTTGTCCAGGGTCGGAAGCACTCGTTCGTGAAACATCTTCAACTGAAAATCAATAGAAGCATCGGTCTCGCCTTCCATGCATTTCAGGAGGAGGCTCAGTTTGGTCACTTCGACAGCATTTACGTCAATATCAACACCATAGATGTTGTTGAGCAAAATGCGTTTTTTCTCTCCTGTGGTGAGGTTTCCCTGGGGTGTCAATGGATTGTCTTTGGAGCCTTTTGAAAGTTTTCCGTAATTGGAATAATAAGCGGTGTGCCAATCCAGTAAATACTGGTATGCCCCAATCAAAAAACTGCCACTTCCACATGCCGGATCGACAATTTTCAATTCGCTGACCTCCTTGGGAACTTTGCCCTCCACAAGTTTGCCAACAGTATTTTTAACAATATAGTCCACAATATATTGAGGAGTGTAATAAACCCCTCCAGCTTTGCGGACCTCAGGCTTTTCTTCAATTTTTGCCCGATGACCAGGGGTGATCCTGATGACTTTGCCAAGGAACTGTTCATAAGCAGTGCCCAGTATTTCGACGGGCATTGCATTGAAAGCATATGGGGAAGGATAATAGAGTTCCTTGATGATGGTCTTGATCACCTTGTTGTCAACCTTGACCTCTTTACTGATTTTGTCTTTGTTAAAATCGAAAAGTCCTGAATTATATTTGGCATCGGCTTCCCCGAAAATGGCAAACAAGTTCTGATAATAGTTACCATGAACAAGGGCATTTTTCAGATTGTCAGGAGGTTCAATGTTTCGATCCTCTGCAATACGCAGGAAAATGATACGGTCAAGGGTTTGCTGTACGACAAAATTGATTTCGTCCTCCCCAAGGTTTTTGTTGTTCCAACTGATCGAAGTTGCAAGGTAGGTCCTCCAACTATCCAACGACATCAGGAATTCCTTGTCAACGGTGGTCGTCCCTTTTTTATTGGAGTTGTCTTTGGCATATCGATCAAAGCTGCCTTTAAGCACCTGTTCCTTGCTAAAAGTATTCCACAGGAAGTCAAATTTTTTTGGATAATCGCGGAAAGTAAAGTATTCGATCCGTGCGATTGAGGCCTTGTCGGTGGTGTTGGGCTTACGTGTACAATCATAAACGGCAAATTCTTCAAAGTCGGTAATGATGCTGATGGGCAGTTTGGCGTTCCATCCATACCGCCTCACCTGATAAGCTGCAATGATGTCGTCTTTTACAACGACACTAGGCTTTTTTGCTTCGACAAAGAACAATCGTTTGCCGCCACCCAGTTTAAACGAATAATCGGGCGATTTTGTCGTTTTGCCAATCTTGACCCGGTCTTCGTGAATCACCTCACGATAGGATTCGGCATATCCTTCCTCATTGTCAACGTCCCATCCCAGAGCCTTGAAAAATGGGTCAATAAAATCTCTTCGTGTTAGCGTTTCGTTGTAATTCACATTCTTGTAAGAATCGAATTGCATTTCAAAACGTTCAACCAGTTCAGTAATTTTTTTGTATGCAGCCTCCTTTGTTATCATTTCACGACTTGTTATTTAGGTCTGGTAAATATACGACTTTTAAAATTGAGAATTACCCCAACTCCACTATTGTAATCCCAGATCCGCCAAACTGAACATGTTCATCACGCACCTTTTTTACGACAGGTTCGGATCTCAGGTAGTTCTGGATCAACTCCCGCAGAATACCGTTCCCCTTGCCATGCAGGATGTGGAGTTCCATGGCTTCAACCATAATTGCCTCATCGACAAACTCCCTGATCTTTTGCAACGCTTCCTCGGCACGTAATCCACGTACGTCAATATTGGGTTTGAACACAAGTTTGCGGTCGCCAATCTCCTGGTTGATCAGCCCCATGGTCCGGTTTTCGATACGGACTTTTTTGATTTCGCTCTTTGGAACCGCTTCCAGTTTTTTCCGGTTGACCACCGAGCGCAAATGGCCAAAAGCCACTGTTATATTATCTGCCTTAATTTCAAGCACTTCCCCCAAAGTATCCTGTCCTGGCAAACGCACCCATCCCCCAACTTCGATCTGGGCAGGTGCCTTGCGGTGGACAATCACCTCCTTCTTGGGTTCATCAGGTTTTTTTGGACGGTCGCGGCGTTCGATCTCCCTCTTCTTCAGCTTTTCCATTTTCCGAAGAATCCTGTCACTGTCGTCGTCTTCGATTTTCCGGGAAATTTCTGCTTTAAAATCATCGAGCTTTTGACGGGCTTCGAGGGTACGTTCCTTATCAGCAGCAGCTTCCTTGATTTCGCGGATGGTCCGTTCAATGATCCGGTTCGAGCCTGACAAAATCTCCTCCGCTTCGCGTTTTGCCTTGTCGAGGATCTCTTTGCGCAACTTTTTCGTCTCCGAAAGACTTGTCTCATATTTTTCAGTCAGATCTTCAAGGCTTTTCTCCATTTGCCTTATTTTCTGACGCTTGCTTTCCCAATACCGTTTATCGCGGACAATATCCCGCAAATGCTTGTCGAAATCGATGTGATCGACACCGATTTTATTGGTGGCATCCTGAAGAATCTCCTCTGGCAAACCTATTTTTCTGGCAATCTCAAAAGCAAACGAACTTCCAGGTTCGCCGATCTGGAGCTGGAAAAGAGGTTCCATGCGGTGCGAATCGTAAAGCATTGCCCCATTGGCGATTCCTGGAGCAGAAGAAGCAAAATGTTTAAGATTTGTATAATGGGTCGTGATCACACCAAAAGTTTCCAATTCGTTCATCTTGTTCAGGATCGATTCGGCAATGGCACCGCCCAGCATCGGTTCTGTCCCTGTTCCAAACTCATCGATCAACACCAACGATTCGGGGGAGCAATTCCTTACAAAAAACTTCATGTTGTAAAGATGTGAACTATAGGTACTTAAATCATTGTCTAATGACTGATCGTCACCGATATCCATGAAAATGGTCTTAAATAAACCAGTATGGCTATCGACCTGGACTGGGATCGGGATCCCACACTGGACCATGTATTGCAACAAACCCACGGTTTTTAGGCATACCGATTTTCCGCCTGCATTTGGACCCGAAATCAGCAACATCCGATTGTGCTTGTCGAGACAAATGTCCAATGGCACAATTTTGCGCTGTTCCCTTGCAAGGTTGATTTCCAAAAGGGGATGCCGGGCAGCAATCCAATCAATCCCCATTGTATTTGTCAATACAGGTTTGACAGATTTACATTCGATGGTCCATATCGCCTTTGCCCTGATAAAATCGAGGATTGCCAGCACCTGGTAAGAAAAGGCGATATCATCGGCATAAGGGCGCAACTCGTCGGTGAACTTTGTCAGGATTTTCACAATTTCACGCCTCTCGGCCGATTCGAGTTCCCTGATCCTGTTATTCGTTTCAACGATCTCTTCCGGTTCAACATAGGCTGTCCTTCCCGTGGCCGATTCGTCATGAATGATGCCCCTGATTTTCCGCTTGTTGGCAGCACCCACGGGGATAACAGCCCTGCCATCACGCATCGATACAGAAATATCTTTATCCACAAGACCTTCAGCCTGAGCCTTTCGCAAAATGGTGCTCATAATCTTTGAAACGCTCGATTGCAACGAAAGGATTTCGCGCCGTATTTGTGCGAGTTCAGGCGAGGCGTTGTCCTTGATCTGACCATGTTTGTTGATGATCTGATCTATACGGGTATAGATAAACGGAAATACCTGCACATTGCGAACCACATTTTTCAATCGTATAAAAGTCCCCTCCTCCATGTTTTTAAAGAAGGCTACAATAGCACGAACCGTTTCAAGCGAGCGGCGCAGGTCGAACAGTTCAAAAACCTCCAAAAAGGTACCTGCAATTTTCGACCTTTCCAATGCAGGGCGCATATCTATAAAATATCCGCTGGGAAAATTCAACCCGTCACCGATTATTTTAACAAATTCGATCGTTTCATCCAGTTGGCGTTCAACCTGTTCACGGTCGGATGAGAAATTGCACTCATCGACCTGTTCTTTGCCCAAAGTGCTCAGGCATCGTCCCTGGAGCACTTCGCGTACTTTGTCAAAACCTATCTTGCTTTCAAAATTCGAAGGGTAAATATCCATACTTGACCATTGATTATGGCGCAAAAATAAGGAGGAAAATCGGGTTTTTGGAAGTTTATAAAATTGCTTGCATTTAATTGATTGTAAATTTAAATTAAATGCTTGTAAATTAAACAATAAACGATTTTTTCATCCATGAGGATGCCATTGGGCAGTTCCTCCCAATTTTACCATCACAATCTAATCATTTAAGGCAGTAATCCGATAATCAGGTGTAGATAATGGTATGGATCTTCAATTTTACAATCGTTTTTAACGCGCATGTGGAATTCTTATATCGTTTTGAAAGACAAACCTGAACTCTATTAATTCCCATTTTTTATAATTATTTGTATTTATTCAAACCATCTGTCAGTTAGTTTGAATCTTTTCCTTATTGCATCAAATTTTCAGTTATTTTTGTTCAAGGGTAAATAATAGAAAAATGGGTGACAGTGGGCCAATAATAAAAGGAATGGTTTTTAACAAAGTAACGTTGGCTTTTCCCGAAAGGGAGGAGCAATTGTTCCTGCGAAAATACTTTTCCGACTCACTTGTCCAATTCAGGATTGCATTTACCTTAGTTGCAGGGCTTTACGCCGCATTTGGATACCTCGACTCCCGGATGGTCCCCGAATACGAAAAACTTTTCCACATCATCCGATACTATGCAGTTGTACCGTTGTTGTTGTTTGTGCTGGCTGTTTCTTTTTTAGATTTCTTCCGAAAGATCTGGCAGGTTCTGTTGTTCATTAGTTTTATTGTTGCAGGTGCGGGCATCAGCATCATGAATACCCTTATTCCCGAGAATTACGCCTATTACGCCGGGATGATGCTGATCTTCTTTGCAGGTTATTTTTTTATCAAGCTCCGTTTTTTCCTCTCAACAATTGCAGGTTGGACCACATTGCTGTTATTCAATATAGGGGCAATAGGATATTCCCATGCCACCACCACGATGATCATCATCAGCAACAATTTCTTTTTTGTAAGTGCCAATCTTATCGGGATGTTTGCCGCTTACAACATCGAGTATTACGCACGGCGCGATTTCTTCCTTAACCAGGAAATCGATATGCAAAAGGATGCTGTTGAGGAAATAAACAGGAATCTCGAAGTCATCGTTGAGGAACGGACAAAGGAACTTGTTGAAGCTAAGAACAAAGCTGAACAATCGGATAGGTTGAAATCGGCATTTTTGGCCAACATGAGCCATGAAATCAGGACACCCATGAATGCCATTGTGGGGTTTGCCAATTTTCTGGTCGATGCTGAAGATGAAGCAGAACGCAATGAATGTTGCCAATTGATCATCGAGAATGGGGATCATTTGCTTTCGCTCATTAACGACATCATCGATATCTCGAAAATTGAGGCTGGTATGCTTGAGCTCAACCGGACCGAATTTGTATTAAACGACTTGATACAGGAAATTTTAAGGATTTTCCTCAATGATCAGAATGTTAAACTAAAGGATCTTAAGATCTCGTGTAATAATGGACTTGATTCAACCGATTCGATTATTTATTCAGATCGGAAAAGACTGAAGCAGATCATGATCAATCTGATCAACAATGCCTGTAAGTTTACAGACAAGGGATATGTGGAATTTGGATACAACCTTCATGACGACTTTCTGGTTTTTTATGTAAAAGATACCGGACAGGGTATTGAATTGGACAAACAAAAGTTTATATTCGAACGATTTATGCAAGGGGCATTGGACAATACCCCCGACCATGAAGGTTCAGGTCTTGGACTGGCAATTTCCAAATCATTTGTAAAATTATTTGGCGGTGAAATTTGGTTTGAGAGTGAACTTGGAATAGGGTCAGTTTTTTATTTTACATTACATTTCGATCGCGGAATTGACTCGACCTTTAATCAGGATAAAATAAAATTTGAAATCATGGAAGATAAATGGAAGAACAAGGTAATTCTTATTGCTGAAGACGTTGCGACGAATTATATTTTATTGCAAAAATTTCTAAGAAAAACAGGTGCTATTCTGATCTGGGCAAAAAATGGGCAGGAAGCAGTAGAAGAATGTCGCAAGAACCACAGTATTGACCTTGTATTGATGGACATCAGAATGCCTATCATGAATGGAATAGATGCAACCAAACTTATAAAATTGATTAACAAGGATTTGCCCGTAATAGCCCAGACTGCTTATGCAATGGATGGCGACAGCGAGCGCAGCAAGCAGGCCGGTTGTGACGATTACATCTCTAAACCCATTATTTTGAATGAATTTATGTTGATGATCGAAAAATACCTTGGAGAGTAAAAACGAATACAAATCACTTTTAGGCTATGGAGCAGTTAGAACCTCACGATATTACAGTCCTTTTTGTAGAGGATAACGAAGCCATTCTCATTTTATATAATAGATTGATATCTAAAAGAGTAAGGCAGTTTTATCCTGCTGTTAACGGCAAGGAAGGATTGGAGCTGTTTGGGAAATACAGACCAGACCTTGTGATTACAGATATCAGTATGCCCATTATGGACGGGTTGGAAATGATCAAACGGATAAAAGAGATCGACCCTGAAATTAAGGTGATTGTAATGTCGGCACATAGCAACCAGGAATATTTTTTAGAGGCAATAGACCTGAGCGTAAATGGTTATCTGATAAAACCTGTCGATACAAAAAAACTCTACGCACTAATTGATGAGCAGGCTTCCTATATCCTGTTGAAACGGGAATCGGCAGAAAAGGAGCAAAGACGCCGTTTGGCAGAGGAAAAGCTTCGGCAATCAGTGATCGAAAAGGATATTTTATTGAAGGAGGTGCATCACCGGGTAAAAAATAATATGCAAATTATTTCGAGCATCCTGAAAATGCAGGAACGCCTCATCAGTGATCCCTTACTTAAAAACGTTTTGCAGGAAAGCCAGAACAGGATCCGTTCAATGTCATTGGTCCATGAAGACCTTTATCGGAACGAAAGTTTCGCCAATATCAAATTTCTGAATTATGCCAAAAGCCTAGCCGGTAATCTTTTAAGGTCGTATTCCGACATGCAGGGTAAAATAAGATTTGTTTACGATATTGAAGATGTATTTTTACCCATGGACACCGGAATTCCTTGCGGCCTGATTTTGAATGAATTGATTACCAATTCATTCAAATATGCTTTTATTGACCGTGAAGAGGGGGTTATTACAATAAAGTTATCGGTGATCGATGGAGGAAAATTTTTGTTCGAAATAAGCGATAACGGCATTGGTATTGATAAATCGTTTGATATCGAAAACGCCAAATCACTGGGATTAAAGATTGTCAACAAATTGGTACAGCAAATTGATGGAAGCCTTAAATATGAATTCATGGATGGAACCAAGTTTATAATAATATTCTGATTGTTGCAAATTATGTCGAAATTTAAAATATTAATTGTCGAAGATGAGCTTCTTGTAGCCACTGATATTGAGGAAAGCCTACTGAGCATGGGCTACGAAGTGCTGAATGCCGTAGCAACTGGCAAATCAGCACTTCGCGAGGTTGAAAAAAATTTACCCGATGTTATCCTCATGGACATCATGCTCAAGGGTGATCTTACTGGAATTGAAACGGCCAACCTCATCAGGCAGAAACACAATGTTCCAATTATTTATCTCACAGCCAATGCTGATATCTCTACGATCAATAAAGCCAAGATTTCCCTTCCCTATGGTTATATCATCAAACCGTTTACGGATAAAGATCTCCAGACCAATATAGAAATAGCACGTTTCAAGTTTGAGAATGACATAAAGTTGAAAATGGAGAGCGACCAGTTTAATCAGATCTTTGGACTTGGAAACGATAAAAAAGACCATATTATTATTGAGGGAAAAAATGGATTGGAAAGGATCAGACCTGACGATATTTATTTGATTGAAGGAGTCGAAAATGGTTCAATCCTTCACCTTCTGGATGAAGAAATATCCTCAGAGAAACAACTTGACGAAATTGGTAAGTTGTTTCCTTTGAAAAGTTTTATGAAAGTCAGTGATCTCTTTATCGTAAACGTCAATAAAATTTTCCTGGTAAAATTCCCAGAAATAATTGTTGCTGATAAAATGAGTGTCATATCTGTAGATGAAAACAAGAAGGAACAACTTGAAGCTATGCTTGCAAAATAAGAAAAATGATTTTGTCATTATCCCCAGGGAAAGAACCGATGTATAAGGTTGATATTCGCCATAATATGAATATATTACTGCCCGAATTATTTAAAAACAATGGGCCCGATAAAGAAGATTACCAGTTAATATTCAGTATTGTTGACCAAATTTCGGCGGATGAAATAGAATCCTTCAGAACTGCGATGCAACCTATACTTAATCCGGGGACAATTATTGGATTTTCGTTCACAAAACCTTTTGGTTACAACGGTGATTTCTTTATCATCGAGAAAATCTACCAAAACTATGTTAGTCCCGATCCCCGATATAAAAAATGGGATGAATTCTTCCACACCTTTCCAGCCGCAATTGCGGTGGTAAACCGTAAAAAACTGGCAAAAAATATTTTAGCCGATTTGCACTTGCAATCTCCAAATAATCAGGGCGAGGTATTGATACTTGGAAGTGGGCCGGTTACAGAAGTCAATGAGTTTATGATAGAGAATCCTGAAAGTAGGCTGAAATTCGACCTGATAGACCTTGACAAACGCGCAATTGACTATGCAAAATCCAAAAACCGGAGATTTTTGTCTAAAATGAGTTTTTTCAATTGCAACATCATCCGTTTTAATCCTGCAAAAACATACGACCTGATTTGGAGTGCGGGCCTTTTCGATTATTTCAAGGACAAACATTTTGTTTACCTGCTCAAAAAATACTACGAATATTTGAATCCCGGTGGGGAATTGATAATCGGTAATTTTGCTGCCGGGAATCCATCACGAAAAATCATGGAAATATTGGGTGATTGGTTTCTGGTCCATCGCTCAGCGGATGAACTGAAAAGTTTCGCGCTTCAGGCAGGAATCCATCCCTCAAAGATTGAGGTTGACCGCGAACCATTGGGAATCAATTTGTTCCTCAGAATTAAAAAATGAATTCGGGACCACAAGTTTGGGGTTTTACTTGACGACGAATTCACGAAAGTGAGAAATAGTTATGACCACGAATTCACGAATTATTGACAAAAAATATTTTAGAAATTCGTGAATTCGTGGTCAGTTTCTTTTATCCTTGAATTCGGTGACAATTTCCTTTATCTTTAAATTCGTGGAAAAAAATTCCTCATCATTTGTGGTCTTTTTCTTTAAAAAACGACCCTTTTGTAAATAAGGGACTTTTCTCCAAAATTGACCAATAATCCCAATCTATAATCAGCTACACATAAATAGTTCATTGTCAGACCGAGATGTTCGTCAGTGAGTTCTTTAATGGCTTTGGCTTCGAGGAGGATTTTGTTGTAAAGGGTAAAGTCAGCAAAAAACTTATGGGGTAGTATCACCTCCTTGTAGCGAACTGCAAATTCCTTTTCGCGGAAATACGGAATACCCGCTTTTTTAAATTCATATTCCAAGGCATCCTTATACACAATTTCCGAAAATCCTTTACCGAGGTAATTGTGTACCTCCATACATAAACCAATAATTTCATACGATTCCTCTTTGTAGATTATTTCAGTCATTGCTAAAAGTTTTATTGAGGGTTAAACATGAAATCAGTAATGACCACTAATTTACGAATTTTTTCCGTATTTATTTGGATTGCAAATTCGTTAATTTGTGGTCAGATAAAAAAAATTATCTAATGTTTACGTCAATTGGCAGAATAGCAAATGAAGGGTATATGGAATATGTACAGAGGTTAAGAAAACAAATCAATTGAATGGATTCCTCAAATAAGAGAATTGCATTTTAAACATTACCTGACCACGAATTCACGAATATTTTTTGACTTCTTTTTGTTCATAATTTGTTAATTCGTGGTCAGCACTAAGACAAACAGATTTCATTTTTTGGATCGGTATAATTTTCTCTTTTTTGGGGATTCGATTTTTGGATCTGTTTTTATCCAGCAATCGCGGTAATCATGAATAAAATCGGTGATATTTCGGGGCCCATGGCCGGTTATGTTCTGAAAGACATCGTTCACATAATTCATTTTGCCACTTCTTGCCGCATTGTAAAGCAAGGAAAGGGTAAGCACATAAAGCATCTGCTTTTTATCGAGCAACTTTTGCCGTACAAATTTGATTGCAGAAGGGCGGGTATATTTAATTTCGCGTCCCAGTTCGTTTGAAAAAATCCGGGCAATCTGATAGAAGTCCATCGCTTCAGGTCCTGTAATCTCATAGGCCTGGTGTTCGTGTCCAGGATTCATCAATATCGTAACGATCGCCTCCGCTACATCCCTGACATCAATATAATTGACAAGTCCTATCCCACCAGGAATATTTATCTTGTCATGTTCCTGAATATCATGACGATGTAAAGTGGAAAGATTTTGCATATAAAGGGAAGGCCGAAGGATTGTAGTCGGGATGTTCAGTTTTTTGATGTGATTTTCTGTCCTATGGTTGGCAAAAATCCGGTTCCTTTCCGCACCGACGATCGAAATAAAAACCAGTTGCTTAACGCCAGCCTTTTCTGCCTTGGCAAGAAATGGGAAAATATACCTTGTAACATCGGTCACCTGATTGGGCCTTATCAGTACAATTTTTGAAACCCCTTCAAGAGCAGCGTCATAAGTAGATGGTTCATCGAACTCAAAATGGCAGAAATTACAATTTTCAACCCCTTCGATCTTTCTGGCCCGCTCAATGTCGCGGACAGCAGCTACAACCTCAATACCGGGATACTTTTTACTTTCCAGCAACTTCAAAGTGGTCAAACCAACATTCCCGGTAGCACCAGTAATTAAAATTTTATCCATAAACATGCAAAAATCAGTAAAGGAATACAGTTGAATATCTGAAATTCAGCGGTGCAAAAATAACCCTTTTCGATTAAACTTGTTCCTTATATTTAGGGTTCAATCAATTTTATCAAGAATTAATTCTATATACAGCCATTATTCGTAATGATTAAAATCTCAATATCTTTGGACTGACAATTATTTCCTGATTTCAATCAAGATTAATTAAAATGAGCAATCTACCATGAAAATATTATTTGCAATCACACTTTCCTTTTTTTTTGTGATCCCCCTCCAGGGCCAGAAAAAAACCATGAAACATTTGTATGGAGACAAGGGAAAAGATATCAGTCCAATGCTAAGTCCGACTACGCAATTAACCGAGTTGGTAAATAAGTTGAACTTGGTGGCTGGAATAAAGGCTGGGGTAATCCTGAATAAGAATATGACATTCGGAGGTTTGTACAATTTTACAATTAAGGACCAACAAATTCCCAAATTGAAAGGCAACGGCTCAATGGGAATGAAATGGGGTGGCTTTTTATTTGAATATACACTTTGGCCGCTTCAAGATGTTCACCTGACTTTGCCATTTTCAGCTGGAATCGGGCAATTGAACCTGACGGACACAATCAGTGTACCAGGTCAAAGAACAACAGAAAGCCCCTCATTCATTTTCGCGGAACCTGGACTCGCACTGGAATTCAATATCTGGAAATATGCTAAACTTGATATTGGTGGAGGGTACCGTTATACCAACAATGCCACCGATCTTTTTAAAGCTTACGACCTTAGTGGATTCTCTTTTAATGCTTCCCTCAAATTTGGTTTGTTTAATTATGAAGAGACAATAAGGGAGAGGGAAAGGATGAAAGTACTCAAGGAACTCAGGAACAAACAAAAGATGGAATTGCGCAATGAAAAGTTAATTCAGGAACGAAACGACAAGCTAACTGAAAAGATATATGGTTCAAAGAAAAAGAAGACCAGAAAACGAAAGTAGGTTAACTTTACGACTGGCAATTGGCTGCTGGCTGCTGGCAAATTCTACTTCAAGATAAAATTTCAATAATAATTTTATCTTTACAAAAAAAAGATGAAAAAACTAGTTAATCTTTCAATCCTCATTTTAGCAGGATTCATTGTTGTTTACTTTTCATTTCCGGTAATCGCTTATGGTTTTACAGGCTTCCCGGTTCTTCTATTGGCCTTGCTGTCGCTATGGATATTGATGAACAATCCGATAACAAACCAATCAAGTCCGGCACAATTAGTTTTTCAGGTAAAAAAGAGAGATTTCAGGATTCCGCTGGGTATCATGGCAGTACTTCTGTTGTATATCACAATTGTTCCGATGGTCACATCATCGGCATTAATCAGGACCAATGATTACAGGAACCTGATCGGAACTGTTGAAACAGGTGAAAACCTTTCGGTCCATATGGCTCCTATATCCATCGAAAAAATCAGGGTGGTCGATCAATCGTTAGCCAACCTTCTTGGAGATAAAGTTTTAGGCGCTCAACCCGCATTAGGTAGCCAGGTACGTTTGGGCACTTTTACCATTCAGAAAGTACGCAACGAACTTTACTGGGTGGCACCACTTTTACATTCCGGATTTTTTATGTGGCAGAAAAATAGTGCGGGGACAAATGGTTATGTAATCGTGAATGCCACAAATGAAAGGGATGTAAAACTGGTACAGGAAGTGAACAACCATAAAGTATTGGTTAAGTATCAGTCTGAAGGCTATTTGTTTGACAATCTTGAGCGGTATCTCTATTTTAAAGGATATTTCAATACCGGATTGACCGATTATACTTTTGAGATTGATGATGAAGGAAACCCATATTGGGTGGTCACTAAGTACAAGAAAAGCGTGGGTTTTTATGGTGATGATGCAGTTGGTGTGATAGTGGTCAATACGGAAACCGGAGAAACCAAAGATTATTCCATTGCCGATGCCCCTGCTTGGGTTGATCGGATCCAACCTGAACAATTTGTTGAAGATCAATTAAATGACTGGGGTAAATATGTGAAGGGATTCTGGAATTTCTCGAATGAGAACAAACTGCAAATCACCGAAAAAGTTTCCTTGGTTTATGGGGAGGACAACAAATCGTATTGGTACACGGGTTTGACCTCTGTGGGTGCGGATGAAGCTACAGTAGGCTTCGTTTTGGTCGATACACGCACCAAAAAAGCGGTTTGGTACAAACAGAGCGGAGCCACCGAATTTGCCGCTAGGAATTCAGCGATTGGCAAAATCCAGGAGAAACGGTATTCGGCCTCATCGCCAATTCCTTACAATATCAATGGCATCCCAACCTACGTGATGACATTGAAAGATGACGGCGGACTGGTCAAAATGTTTGCAATGGTGGCAATTGAGGATTATACAATAGTTGGTGTTGGAAATACTTTACGGGAGACGCTCATGGCCTATAAGAATGCCTTTAACATGACAGGCAACAAGTTGAATGCCAAAAATTCAGCCCAAAAAATATCTGTAAGTTCGGTGGTAACAAGGATAAACAGTGATGTAAAAAACGGGAACAGCTTTTATTATTTTACGATTAAAGACCATGGGAATATTTTCATCGGTTCGTCGCAGATTTCGAATGAGCTTCCGGTTTCAAGTGTAGGCGATAGCATTGAAATCAGTTTCGATGCTGATACACAAGGGATCATCGATATTTCAACATTTAACAATCGTACCTTGCAGAATAAATAGGTTGTCAGGAAGGACCTTTTCATTTTTATTTAGCTTGGATATGGAATTTATCATTTTTTTTTACCTTTGCTTCCAAACTATCATTAATTAAAGGTTTTCACCCCTAATTTCAAATTTTATGGATTTCAAAAAATTTATCGTTATTCCAGTGTTTATCGCAGTTCTGGCCTCTGCATTTATTGTTTTGGACCAACTGATCAGCCCTATTATGCCAATCGCTGATAATAAAGGATTTGGATGGGTAACTTTTCAGGCTTGGGCCATGTATTTCCTTGCCGGATGTACCGTTAAAGGTGGGGTCCGTACCTTTTTGGGTTATGTACTGGGACTTCTTTCTGCTATTATTATTATCAATCTTGCCGGTGCATTGAGTTCTACGGGTTTCTGGATGGTACCTATCGCGGTATTGATAATGGTAATTCCAATGTGTTCAATGGAAAGGGCCAATTCCTACATCGATTTTGTTCCTGCCATTTTCGTTTCTTCTGCAGTATTGTTTGCTTTTACACAGATTTATCCGGGCACAACTTTGGTCAATTCGTCAATTACGATCCTAGTTTACTGTGCAATCGGTATGATTTTGGGTTACATCACCATTTACCTAAGGTCTGCCTATGAGAAAATGGTAGCAAAACCATCAAAATAGGAATAAGAACTTATATTAAAAAGCCACCACGGAGTTGATCTTCCTGGTGGCTTTTAAAATTATGGGTATTGATTTCTGAACTATAAATTGTCGCTTTGGTGCCCACCAACTTCCACAGGAACGGTCAATAAAAAAGTACTTCCAATGCCCGGTTCAGAAATCACATGAAGTTCACCTTTTAATATATTGGCTATCTTTTTTGAGATGGCCAATCCAATACCAATCCCTCCATACGCTTTGGTTGTTGTATCATCACCCTGTCTGAAGAAATCGAAAATGATCCCTTGTTTCTCTTTAGGTATTCCGATACCCGTATCTTTGATATAAAATGTCAGGTTTGAATTACCCTCCATTTTAAAACCAAACTCAATAGTCCCTTCATGGGTAAACTTAACAGCGTTTTTGAAAAGGTTGTTCAATACCTTATTGATTTTATTCTTGTCGGTAGTTACCATTGTTGAAAGCCATTGTGTATCAGGTTTAAATACAAGCTTTATTTGATCATTCTTGTCAGAAGCGGATAAAAGGCTGTCGAGCGATACCTTATTCTCGATAAATAGTTCCATTAAACTAAAGGTCTGATATCGCAACCTGATATTCTCCTGTTCGACCAAGGCAAGGTCAAACACGTCCTCAACGTAGGAAAGAAGGCTTTTGCCGCTCAACTGAATAGTCTCCGCAAAAGAGGCATTTTCCTCCGGGGCAACACCCGACATGATCAATTCACTAAAACCCAAAATGTGATTGAGCGGAGTGCGAAGCTCATGGTTCATCATTGCCAAAAATGCGGTTTTAAGCCGATTGCTTTCTTCTGCCTTTTCCTTCATTGCAATAAGCTGTATTTCAGCCTGTTTCCGTTCCATCATCTCAATTTTCAGTTCTGTTATCAACTTTTCGAGGAATTTCTTTTGACGGATCAACCTTCTCGAATAGCCATAAGTAACCAGAGAAGTAAAAACAAGGAACAAAATCACATAAATTGTAAACGCCCACCATTCGCGGTACCATGGGGGCAGGACAACGAATGTAAATTCACATACATTTCCTTCTGCACCATAAACATTTATTGCCTTAACCTTCAAATTGTAATGACCTTCCGGCAGGTTGGTAAAAACAGCTTTGCCCTCTTTCGACCAGGGGCTCCAATCTTTATCAAAACCGTCAAGCTTATATCTGAATAAAGTAGCTTCCGGTTCTTCATAAAATAGCCCTGCAAACTGAAAAGTTACTGAATTGTATTTATAATCCAAAGTGGGCTTGAAAGATGATGGTTGACTGATCGCAATGGTTTTTAAAGAATCGGTTTGATTGTAAAAAGTACCACCGAATATTGTGGAATCCTTACCTGCTGTTACTTTTCTGATGATCAGGTTGAATTTCTTTTTGAAGTCCCTGGAAATTTTTGTGTTGTAAAAAAGATAAGCAGCATCTGTACAAAAACTAATGTTCTTGTCACTTCCAACACTTGCAAGGTAGATCTGATATGAATCCTTTAACCTTTTAAAACCGCAGGAATCATATTTGGCACCATTTCCATCTGTTGTTGCAATGTAAATGGAAGCACCCTTCAGCAAATACTTGTTTTCCTCAATTTTTAAGACCTGGCCAATACTTCCATCTATTGATTTTCCAAATAAAGGTTTTTTCTTCAATTGAATCATTGAATCGGGGGCATCTTCGACATCAGAAAATTCAGGTTGATAGATTCCTTTATCCGATGCAACCATTAGTTCATCATTCATGTTGAAGGCTTGAGGTTCAAGTAAACTTTCCAATCCATTGCGTTTCCCCAAAAGTGTAATTTTATAATTCCTGATGTTGTCATCTGGAAAGCGCACAAAATAAAGACCTTCGTAACCTGTTGTAATCCAAAGATTTCCATCCTTGTCAGAGGTAATCTTCTTAATTTTTTCCTTTACCTCCGGGAAAACGAAATTTTCAAGGACTTCGATCTCCTTAAAATTTGTACTGTGGTTTATTTTGAAGTACTCCAATTGCCCATTCATCCCAATAAAAAGCACATCCGGAAATTTCCTGCTCGTACCTATACAATAGGCACCAAAGTTGGTACGAGGTTTAGAAATCATTCTTGCAATCGTATCTTTTAAAACCCAAAGTCCTGAATTACCAACACTAAATATATGGCTATTGTACAATTGTAAGTCCCAACAACTTCCATTATAATTATTGATTTTACAGAATTTCTGATTGTCACCCTGAGGATTGATCTTAAAATCAGGAAGATAGAAAACCCCTTGAAAATTGCCAATGTATCTTCTGTTGTTGTGCTTAAGAGTTGCAATGACATATTCGTTCACATTTTGCCGGGAATCGAACTTTAGTACCGGAAAGTTAATGTCAGTTTTTGCAATCCCTTTTGACATTCCAGCCCAAAGATTTTTAGTATTGTCGAGGTACAAGGTGTAAACCTGTCCGGCGAACAAGCCCCGCTCCTGATTTATGATCTGAACAATGTCACCATTGTTTGACAAAATAACAATTCCACCAGTTTTTGTAGCCACAGCGAATTTCTCATTATCGATTCTGGTCAAAAAATAAACCTGATGGGCTTTAAAATAATCGGAGGCGGGCGTTTCGAATTTCTCACACCTGGAAGTGTTCAAATCATACAGACACCATAAACCCGTAACATCGGATAACAATAGTTTGTTATCCGGAAATGAAATGCCAGTTGAATAGTTATCAAGGTTTTTTAATTGGACCATCGAAGTGTCATTGAGCAGGCAAATCCCTTTTGTCCGATGTGTCAGGTAAATTTTACCATTGGCCTCAAAACCGCCAAACGATCTTAAATTGACATTCGTTACTGTAATTTTGTTATTGCTGAATTTGAAAATAGACTTTAACGAAATAAAATAAACTCCTTTTAAAGTCACAAAAATTTTGTGAATTTCGAGAAATTTGCGCTCCTTTTCAGGTAATCGCTGCGATAACGACTTGTATTGTAGCTTACCTGCCTGATTTGGTTCAAGATATCCGAATTCATTGACCCCACCTACGTATATCCGACCGAGGCTGTCAACTTCAAGTGACCTGGCAGCAGAATTATTTGCCGTGGGGATAATGTCCCATGTTTTACCATCAAATTCAATGATCTGTTGGCTATCGCCGAAATACATAACACCCCTATTATCCTGGACACAACTCCAGATTTGGGCATTCCCCCGATAATCTTTTGGTATCCATGTATGCATAAAAGGGGCACCCTGTTCTGTATAAGGCTGGGCAAATCCCATTTTAATTACAAGGGAACAACATAAGATTAACAGGTAGCTTTGTAAATTCATCAATCTCAAAAGTATAATTGTATTTTGAAAATATCAATTTTTAAACATATTTTTAATAGTTTTTCCGATCCGAAACCTCAACCGGAATTGTTAGCGAAAATGTGCTCCCTTCGCCCATGGTTGACTCTACTGTTAAATTCCCCTTGAGGATTTTTGTAATTTTCTGTGCTATGGTTAATCCGATACCTATGCCACCATAGCCATTTGAATTGGAGTCTTCACCCTTCCTAAAAAGTTCGAAGATAATATTTTGTTGCTCTTTTGTGATACCAATGCCTGAATCTTTTACATAGAAAGAAATTGACGATTTATCCTCGAACCTGTAGCCAAATTCAATTGTCCCTGTATGGGTGAATTTGACTGCATTTTTAAAAATGGCCGTCAGTACCTGGTTAATTTTACTCCTATCGGCCGTAACAAACCCTGACAACTGCTTGGTATCGGGTTTAAAAATAAGCTTTATTTGGTCATTTTTGCCGGAATTGATCAGAAGATTATCAAGTGAGGCTTTATTTTCGATGAAATGATCCATTAAACTGAAGGTTTGTAATCGCATTTTGATGTTTTCATGTTCCAGCAGTGCCAAATCAAAAACATCTTCAATCATAGTATGAAGCCTCAGACCGCTATCGTTGATAATCTCAGCAAATTTCTGACATTCATCCATGGCAACTCCCGATTTGATCAATTCGCTGAACCCAATGATAAGGTTAAGAGGTGTCCGCAATTCGTGGTTCATTGTAGCAAGGAAAGCGGTTTTTAAACGATCACTCTCTTCGGCTCTGGCTTTTGCATTAATCAGCTCGTTCTCGGCCTGTTTTCGCTCTGTAATGTCGGAAAAAGTAGTCACGAATTTACCATCTGCAAACGGAGAAGTGGAAACAATGTACCACCGGTCATCCCTTGGACTTTTCATTTCAGAGGTTATCGTAGTTTCGCTATTTTTATGCTCCAACCAGAAATAGCGGATTACTTCCTTTGACATACCATAGAGTTGAGTCGCAAGGTTGCCAATAACCAGTTCCTCAGTAGCGCCAGTAACTGTATAAAATGATCTGTTGACCTGTAAAATCCGATAATCCACCATCTCTCCAATCTCATCATAGATGATCTCGTTCAGTGCAACCCCTTCCGAAATTGTGTCGAATAGGGTTTGCAAATTCTGTTCGCTTTTGCGCAAAGCATTTTCAGAGTATTTTCGTTCGGAAATATCATGCATACTCCCTATTATCTTTTCAGGTTGACCTTGGCTATTGTAACCTAGTTTAGATGAAATGGAACAAGGTATGATACGGTTATCGCGTACTTTTAATGTCAATTCAAAATCCGTGACCCTACCATGTTCAAGCAAAGTAACAATAAGTCGATTCCTTTCCTCAATATCCACATAAAAATCGTTCATTGATTTACCAATCAGGCCTTCCCGCGTATATAGACCTTCAGTAAGAATTTCGACGGACGGACTAACTTCCAGAATAGTTCCATCCAGGGTAGCTTCGTAATAGACATCTTGTACATTCTCAAAAATATTCCTGTATTTTTCTTCATTGCGTCGCAATTGTTCTTCGGCCCTTGTCCGGCTCAGCCCCATTGCGACCATATGTGCATATGAATGTATCAGGTTTTCAGGAGGATCAGGCACATTGGACCGGAATGCAACAAGTGATGTACCGAAAAGCTCGTTGTCAATAAAATAAGCGATACCTAAAAAACGGTCAATTCTTTGGGTTTTCTGAAGAATTGCCCCAGCGATCCTGGGAACAACACCAAAGGTTGCTTCATTGAGGGTTTTGTAGTACGCAATTGGCTTTACAGACAATTGCTGGTACCATTTATCGCTGACCGGAAACCCAACTTCAGAGACCCGCTTGCCTCCTAACACCTGAATTAAAGCGTTGACCACGCCTGGTTCAATATCTGCATTATTCACATAGAGGCATTTGTCCACGGGGTTATAAATACTTAACGTAGCAGTCATTCCACCAGTTAAAGCTTTGAGCCGATGTACAACATCCGCATAAAAAACACTTACTCCACGTCTGTCGGAAAAACCGGCGGTGGCTTCATTTAAGACTGAAAGTCCACTTGAGATATCATGAAAGGCCTCTTCCACTCGTTTTTTATCAGTTATTTCAAAAAACGCAGCTACAAAATGATCGGGCCTGTATTGGTAGGCGACACAATCGTACCAGCGGTTATTTGGTTGAAGAAACTGCTGAAATCTGATCTCCTGTCCGGTTTTTGCAACTTTGCCAAATGTGCCAATCCAGTCGAAGGGATCGTTCTCAATGCCAGGGAATGCTTCCGTTGCCAATTTCCCTACAGGATTTATCCCGGTTAGTATCTGATAGGATTGGTTGGCTTCAATAAAATAATAATCAATGGGTTTCCCTGTTTTGTCATAGATCATCCGATGATATGCTATTCCGAGAGGTGCTTTTTCAAATAGTGCCTTGAAATTGGTTTCACTTAAAAGCAAAGCTGTGTCAGCATACCTTTTCTCAAGAATTATGCCTACTTGTTTGACAAGAATTTCGATAAAACTACTGTCCTCGATCACTTTATTCTTAAAGGTAAAAAAGTGTATCGCCCCCAACAATTTTTCATCTTTTTTTATTCCGATTGTATAAATCTTGTATAGTCCTATTATTTTTTCGATTGTACGAGCTGCCATTAAGGGGAACTCATTGGCTACGAAATCGGTTAAACCACCTTTAAATTCAACAAATTCGCCAGATCTGAAATAATCCTGATGAGAGGGGACCAATTTGTATTTCTTACCAATAGGATTAAACCCCGAAACCAAAAGGACCCGTTTTAGAAGTGCACTGTCTATTCCTGCAATTGTTTCCAGTTGGGTTTCCATTTCCTTCTCATCAATTGAAACATAAAGAATAACGGAATTAGGATATAGTTTTTCCAGACAGTTGACGATTTTTTTATAAATTACGTCAATATCCTGTAATCCAATCATTTCATTGGCTAAATCACTGAGAAATCTGAATTTCTCGTTGTTCTCTTTCTTTATATTCTCCAGATTCTTTAAAAATTCCGAAGTCTCCATTTTATCCTTTGTCATCGGTTATTGTATTTCAGGCAACCTAAATTTTAGGAATTGTAAAAGTAAAATTACTTCCTATTCCGACCTCACTTTCTGCCCAAATCTTTCCACCATGTTTTTCGACAAATTCCTTGCACAGAATCAATCCCAGTCCGGTCCCCAATTCATTCTGTGTACCTTTTGTCGTAAGGTTTTGATCGATCTTAAACAGTTTTCCTATCGTATTTTTCGACATACCGACTCCATTGTCAGAAACGCTTATATTAATCTCCAGAGGCTTTTTTTCGGCTGTAACCACAATTTCCCCATTACTTCCGGAGAATTTGATTGCGTTTGAGATCAGGTTCCTCAATATTGTACCAATCATCGCCTTATCAACAAATGCAATAATATTGTGCGGGATTTTTTTTGATATCTGTATTGATTTGTGCTTTGCCGAATCATTTGCCAAATCAACGATCTCATTGATCAGTGAAACCAACTCAATGTATTCTGGCTGGAAGTTCATAGTGCCAGTTTGCGTCCTGGCCCACTCCAATAAATTAGTTAGCAACGACATAGCTCGACCAGAAGAGTCTTTTATGATTTTAGAATACTCTTCGATTCCTTCATAATCCTTTTCATGTATTTGAGCGGCCAGAAGTTCACTGAAACCCATAATTGCATTAAATGGGCTTTTCAGGTCATGCGAAATAATCGAAAAAAATTTGTCCTTTGTTGCATTAAGTTCCCTCAATCGTGCTTCACTTTCACGTAATATTTTTTCCGACTGTATCCGTTCGGAAATATCCTGCATGGTCACAAAAACCTGATAGGGCATTTTTTCTCCTGGATGAAATTGTGGTATTGCATCAACAATGACCCAATTGTACTTATCTTTTTCATTAACATATATACCTACAATATAGTTAGTTACAGGCTTACCCGATTTTAATGCAACCATTGAAGGGTACTGTTCCGGTAATAAAACCTCATTGCTCTCGTTGATCACTTTCCATTTCCTCGCAAATGCATCCATTTCAAGAAATTGAGCTCTTGTCAAACCAAACAGGCGGAGCGCAGCATTATTTGCCTCGGAAATACTACAATCAGCAGATTGATAAAAGATACCTTGCTTCAAGCTTTCAAACAATGTGCGGTATTTTTCTTCGTTGTTCCTGAGGATCCGTTCATTTTCCTTCTTATTTGAAATATCCTCAATCATTGCAAGTAAAAATTGAAATTCCCCAAGCGAGTTTTTAACAACAGATACATGAAGATTTGCCCATACAATTTTCAGGTCTTTTCGTAAATACCTTTTTTCTGTCTTATAGACATCCAATTCACCTGATAAAAGTTTTGCTAATCCTTTTTGATCTGAACCAAAATCGTCAGGATGGGTAATATCCATTATGGTGATGGACATTAATTCTAATTCTGAATAACCACTAAATTTGCTAAAGGAAGGATTGGCCAACATAATTTTGAAATCATTGTTAGCAATGACCATTCCCATAGGAGAGGTGTCGAAAATTTTATGAAAATAAGCCTCACTATCTCGCAAGGCTTCCTCCGTACGTTTTCGCTCTGCGATTTCCCAGGCTAAGTTTGCTAATGTTGTAAGTGTTTCAACATCTTGCTGTTCATAATCGGATAATTTGTTGCCAACACCAATGACTGCAACAATTTTATTCTCACGAAACACAGGTACAACCAATTCCCTGATTACCACGGCATGGCCTTCGGGCAAACCCTTAAGATGTGGTAACGACGCATAATCGTTGTGGATGACCGGCTTCCGCATTTTTATGCAATCCACCCATACACCTGCCTGAGATATGGGATAATGGGAACCTTTCCCTTCAGCATAGCAAAATTCGGCTTTTGTCCTTCTTGACCAGTTCTGTAGGATTAAATCATCCTGGTTTTTATCAACAAAATGGGCGAACCCAATTGAACTATATGTTAGTATTTCTGCCTCATTGAGCACTTCTTCCAATAAATCATCCAGTGAATGTGAGATCGAAAAATTGACCAGACGAAACCTGGATTCCATGATTGCCTTGAGATAATCAATCTTCTCGACAAACCGTTTTTCAGTATCAGTTTTAAATGCATTTAAACTCATTTTTTTCATGTCCTGCAAATTTCATTAAATATATTTTGAAATCTTAAACAGCAATTCCTCTTTTCTGAAAGGTTTTGCCAAAATATCAATACATCCGGCCTCCCTTATCAGATTTTCTTCATCTGTTTGAACAAATGCAGTAACGGCAATAATCGGCAAGTCCACCCGAAATTGTTTGATCAATCGGGTTGCTTTTATGCCATCCATTACTGGCATCTTAATATCCATAAGTATAAGGCAAATGTCTTCGTTCTGTTTACAGTGCTCAACAGCTTTGGCTCCATCCAAAGCATGTAACGTGTCAAAACCTGCCTTGTTCAATAGATATTGAAGAAATGTATAATTGGTCTCGATGTCCTCGGCTATAAGGATAAGCCGGTTTTTCGAGGTTTCCTTTTCGACTGTTGGTACTGGTTTCAAGGTAGCTTTTCCGTCACATGAGTTCATCAGACAAGGGATTGAAATATAAAATTCGGTCCCTTCACCTTTTACCGATTCAGCCCATGTTTTTCCCTCAAGCAAATTGGCGATCCCGGTCACAATTGCCAAACCAAGGCCACTACCTTCATATCCTCTTGTTGTTGAAGTATCTTCTTGAGTATAGGTGTTGAAAATGGCTTTTAGTTTATCTTTTGCAATCCCAATGCCTGTGTCCTTTACGAAAAATTCGATCTGATCTGCCAATCTATGGTACCCAAAAATGATGCTGCCAAATTGTGTAAATTTTGCAGCGTTGCTCAACAGGTGCATAAGGGCTTTACCAATTAATAGCCTGTCGGTGCAAACTTTAAGAATATTTTCGCTTTGTGGCAATTCAATTTTAATGTCTATATCTTTCTTAAAGCATATTTTTCTAGCCTGGTACAACAGTTCGTCGAAAAGTTCCCTGATTTCAAAATCGCTTTTATTGACTTCCATATTACCAGTTACGATCTTTGAAATATCCATATAGTCAGTAACAGTCTGAATCAGCCTGTCGGTGCTTTGTTGCAAAATACCCAGGTATTCCAACCGTTCTTCTTCCGTAATACCGGACTGGGAAATCAAATCACCAAAACCGAGAATTCCATTGAGTGGTGTGCGTATCTCATGTGATATATTATTAATAAAAGCGGTTTTTAACTGATTGCTTTCTTCTGCCCTCTCTTTGGCAATAATCAGATCGTCGAGAAGTTGTTTTTTCTCGGTAATATCATTTGAAATAATGATGTAGTTACTGACTGAGCCCAAATTGTCGAGTAGTGGGAATACAGCCACTTGTTCCCAGAAAACAGTCCCATCTTTTCTCCTGTTGGTCAAATCGGTCTGCCAGGCATTGCCCTCATTCAGCACTTCCCACATTTGGTTAAAAGATTCCTGATGTAGATGTTTTGGATTGAAAATCCACGGTGTTGTCCCTTTGATTTCCTCAGATGTATATTGTACAAATGTTGTAAAAGTCGAATTGGCATACTCAATTTTATGTTCCGGACCGGTAATGACGATCATCAAAGGACTTTGTTCGACAACAGCACTCATTGTTTTTAATTGTCCGGTAACTTTTTTTTGCTCTGTTATATCCTCCTTTATAGCGAGGAAATGGACAATTTTACCATTATCATCTGTAATTGGTGAAATGGTGGCGGATTCAGAATAAGTTTCACTATTCTTTTTCACATTCAGGAACTCACCATGCCATTCAAGGCCTGAAGTAATGGTATCCCACAAATTCCTATAATCTTCGGAGCTCTTTGACTCCGATTTAAGAATCCTTGGATTGTTGCCAATGGCCTCCTCCAGACTATATCCTGTAATCTTCGTGAATTTTTCATTCACATACTCGATGTCCCCCTTTGTGTCGGTAATCACGATGGAAACCGGGCTTTGTTCAACTGCCCTGGATAGTACCAATACCCGGTCTTCATTGGCTTTCTGCCCCGTAATGTCTTCGATCATCGCCAGATGCCGGGTGGTTTTATCTCCTTCATTCTGAATGGCGGCAACTGTCATATTGACCCATACGATTGCACCATCAGGTTTGAAATATCGCTTCACAAGTTTGTACCCCGAGATATCTTTGGTCTTTAAACGGTCCAATTGAGTGATCCCAATTCTAAGATCGTTGGGATGGGTGATTTCCATCCACTTCAACGAATTCAATTCCTGTGTTGACCGGCCTATAATTTGTAAAAACATCAGGTTGGCTTCCAAAATTTTGCCTGTCTGTGTTTCAACCAATGCGATTCCCATTGGTGAATGTTCAAACATAGTCTGAAACTGTTTTTTTGTTTGAAGAATTTCTTCTTCTGCCAGGATCCTGTCGGTAATATCCTGTGAAGTGCCAAATATCCACAGAACCCTGTTGTTTTCATCCTTTTGAATTTCATCCTCATGGTGAATATACCGCTCTTTGCCATCGGGCCTGATTATTCGGTAAACTGCTTTGTGATTGGTATTGTTCTCTAATGCTTTCTTAAAGTTGATCATAAACCTGTCAAATTCCCCAGACACAAAACGGTTGGTTATATCCTCGATTTTTAAATCAATTCCAACAGTAAAACCCAAAATCCGATACATTTCTTCTGAACAATTCAATTGCCCTGTAACCAGGTTAGCTTCCCAACTGCCGACATTCGCCAGACGTTGTGCCCGGTTTAACTTCTCGGTTGTGTTTATGATCAGTTTCTCTGCCCTTTTCCGCTCGGTTGTTTCACTAAAATAAACGACAATCCCTTCAGGGGTAGGATAGATCCGGTTTTCAAACCATCTGTCCCATGGTGCATAGTAATTATCAAGAATGTAAGGAGTTTTGGTTTCCAACACTTGCAGATAGGCATCTGCAATAGGTGTACCTTTTGCTTCAGGAAATTCGGCCCAATAATTTTTGCCTAAAAGGTCCGATGGTTCATAACCAAGCAATGCCGCACCTCTTTTATTCAGGAAAGTGAAGTTCAACTGAGAATCAAAGGCTATAAATCCATCTGTAATGCTCTCAAATATTTCGGCGAACCGATTTTTTGTTTCAAGTTCATGTTTCTCCAATAATTTGCGTTCGCTGATATTGCGTGTCAAACCGTGGATCTCGATCGTCCCCTTGGATGGGTTTTCTTTAAAATAAGTTGTTACTTCGGCATAAACCAACGAACCATCTCTCTTAGATAATCTAATCTCGTCCGTAAAATACTGAATTTCTTTAGCTTGAATTGTTGGGTCAAATAGTTTATAACGGTCATGGGCCAATTTGCGCAAATTACCAATTTGTTCGGGCAACTGATTTGAATCCAATGGCATTCCAATCATTTCATCGACCTTATACCCCAGTAACTTTTCAATTGATGGGCCAAGATATGTGAAGCATAAGGTCACTGCATCAGCAATCCAAACGACTTCCTTCATATTCTCAGTCAACATCCGATATTTTTGCTCACTGTTCATCAACTCTAGCGTCGTTCGCTTATTTTGTTGCTCCATTTCAATGGCATCGATGGCAAAACTGATATCGCCTGCCACTTCAAGCAGCAACTCAACTTCCGGTTCATCGAAGAAATTTGGGGATGAGGCATAGATGGTAAAGGCACCAATCACCTTTCCCGACTGCTTGATAGGAAGGGCAATAGAAGAGCGGTAACCCCTGCTTAATGCGTCTGTTCTCCAGGGTGCAACAAGTGCGTCTATTTCAAAATCATTGCAAGTGAAATGCCTTCCCTCGCGAATGGCACTTCCGCTCGGACCTCTTCCCTCCGGCGAATCGCTTACTGAAATTGGCTTAATGGCTGAGAGATAGTTTTCCTCATACCCGGCATATGCGAAAGGTTTGATTGTCTGCGTTTCCTCATTGACCAATCCAATCCAGGCCATCCTGAATTTCCCAAATTTTACGGTTACTTCACAAATTTCTTTTAATAGTTTATCCTGATCTTTTATCTCAGTAATCGCCCTGTTAACATGACTGATCAGGGCGTATAAACGGTTCATTTTATCGAGGTTGTCGAGGATATTTTTACCTTGGGAAATGTCAAGTATATTTCCCAGCGAATTTTCACTTATGGTCCGGAACATTGTTTCGTTTTTGGCCAATTCATTTTTCAATTCAGCGATTTGCTGTAACAAAGAAGTTTCAGATAGTCCTTGATTCTTCATGTTTAAATATTTATATTTTTCATCCCAAAATACATTTTGTCCTTAATGCCGCTACAAGATAAGATATCATATTCAACTGGTTGGAATGGAAAAACTAAAACTGCTCCCTTTCCCAGGTTCACTTTCGGCCCAGATCCTTCCTTTGTGTTTCTCAATAAATTCCTTGCATAAGATCAATCCAAGTCCAGTACCCAATTCATTTTGCGTCCCTTTGGATGAATTGTTCTGGTCAATCCTGAAAAGATTTGCAAGTGCCTCCTGATCAAGTCCAACCCCATTGTCAGTAATCGTTATAATATTCTCATTCAATGTTTGTTCCGAAGAAACTAAAATCCTTCCACCCACATTCGTAAACTTGATCGCATTCGATATGAGGTTTCTTAAAATAGTAGCAATCATGGCTTTATCTGCAAATACATTGAGATTGTGAGGCAATTCCTGAGCGATTGCAATCGATTTCTGTTTGGCAAAGTCTCTGGATAAATCGGCTACATCATTGATCAAGGAGACCAATTCGAAGTGTTCGGGTTGAAAGTCCATTCTGCCAGTTTGAGATCTTGACCACTCCAACAAATTGGATAACAACGACATCGCACGTATAGATGAACTTTGGATAATTTCGGCATATTCCTCGATCCCGTCATAGTCTTTTTCCTTCATCTGTTCCGACAAAAGATTGCTGAACCCAATAATGGCATTGAAGGGGCTTTTGAGGTCATGGGCAATGATCGAAAAGAATTTGTCCTTGGTGGCATTCAGTTCCTTCAAAAGTGCTTCATTTTGAAGGAGTTTCTCTTCGGCCTTCTTGCGTTCGGATATGTCACGTGTAATGCTCATGATCGCAGGTTGGTTTTTATAATTGATCATTGCAACCTTAACTTCAACATCAATAAACTGACCGCTTTTCGTGGCCAATTTTGTTTCGAAATTGACATTCCCATTTGCCAGTAATTTGGAAACACGCATTTGCATCTGATCATCAGGAACTTTAATTTCTACCTTATCAGGTGAAAGTTCCCTCAATTCATCTTTTGTATAACCCAGAAAGGTTGCTGCTTTTTCGTTGAAATCAATGAAATTTGATGGTTTACCATCAGGGTCGAATAAACAGACTGAAATGCTATCCAGGTTTGCATCAAATAGTTCCTTCAATGTTGACTCACTGGATTTGAGTGCTTCTTCGGCTTGTTTGCCTGCTGTAATATCCCTGGCAGTGGTAATGATCACATCCTTCCCAAAATATTTCCCCTTGTTGGCGATTACATCTTTTGGAAAAATTTCTCCCGATTTACGCTTTCCCCAAAATTCA
>CAIYPA010000438.1 GCA_903927965.1 uncultured Bacteroidia bacterium
GCCCTGGTTCCCGGCATGAACCTCAAAAATCCGAAGGGGATCCGCGATGTGGCCGAATGGTACATGAGCACCGTGATGCGCCCCGATTATATCCATGCAATTTTTGAGAAACAGACCGAAATTGCACTCTCCAATTATGAGAAAATCTACAAACGGATTGGAAACAAGATCGATGCGGCATTTATCTGCGGGACCGATTTTGGGACTCAGGATTCCACGTTCTGCTCGCCAGGTCAGTTCAGGGACCTGTATATGCCTTATTACAAACAGATTAATGCCTGGATTCACAAAAACACCGAATGGAAGAGCTTCAAACATTCCTGCGGTGCCGTCGAAACCTTTATGCCATTGTTTATTGAGGCGGGAATCGACATCATCAATCCTGTGCAGATCAATGCCAAAAATATGGATCCCCAACATTTGAAGGATACCTATGGTAAAGATCTGGTTTTCTGGGGTGGGGGAGTGGATACACAAAAAATGCTTTCGTTTGGTACACCTGCCGAAGTGAAGAAACAGGTACTCAGCAATTGCGAAATCTTTGCCAAAGATGGCGGATTTGTCTTTTGTACGGTCCACAACATCCAGGCCAATGTTCCAATTGAGAACCTCAAGGCGATGATGGAGGCGGTCACAGAGTTTAATGGGAAATAGCGGCTGGCGATCTTGCGGCTGGCTTCTTGCGGCTGGCGAACTGCAAGTGCTTAAAAGATGAACTTATTTCAAAAAAAACAAACTTTTCGCGCAAAGCCCGCCATGAACGCAAAGGATCTAATAAACAAGTCTTTGCGTAACTTCGCGTTCTTTGCGAGACATAAAAAAAAACTTTTCGCGCTAAGCCCGCTGAGAACGCAAAGGATCTAATGAACAAGCCTTTGCGTAACTTCGCACTCTTTGCGAGACATAAAAAAAAACTTTTCGCGCTAAGCCCGCTGAGAACGCAAAGGATCTTATAAAGAATCCTTAGCGTAACTTCGCGCTCTTTGCGAGACTTTAAAAAAAGGTTTCGCGCAAAGCCTGCCATAAACGCAAAGGATCCAATAATCAAGTCTTTGCGTAATTTCGCGCTCTTTGCGAGACATAAAAAAAAACTTTTCGCGCTAAGCCCGCTGAGAACGCAAAGGATCTTATAAACAATCCTTTGCGTAACTTCGCGCTCCTTGCGAGACATAAAAAAAAGGTTTCGCGCAAAGCTCGCTAAGACAGCAAAGGGTTTAATAAACAAGCCTTTGCGTAACTTCGCGTTCTTTGCGAGACATAAAAAAAAACTTTTCGCGCAAAGCCCGCCATGAACGCAAAGGATCTAATAAACAAGTCTTTGCGTAACTTTGCGCTCTTTGGGAGACAAATCTATTACTCAGTAGGAGTTAAACTATTGTAGATAAATTAAGTAAATATAGGAAAGAGGCGCAATCAGAATGTCGGTTAAAGACGGAACCTTCAATGCGCCGAAAAACATAAGTAATGAATTGAAAACATTAACTATCCAATTATGAACACATTAAAACTCTTAGTCATTTTACTTGTAATCACGTCACTTGCTTCTGCCAAAGAATACCATGTCTCGATCAAAGGCAACGACCAAAACGACGGCTCTATTTCTAAACCCTTCCGCACCATCAACCATGCCGCCCAACTGGCCACCGCGGGTGATGTCATCACTGTTCATGCCGGCACCTACCGTGAATGGATCAATCCAGCAAAGGGCGGTGAAAGTGACGAAAAACGGATTGTTTATCAATCTGCACCCGGTGAAAAGGTTGAGATCAAAGGCTCGGAACTTGTTACTGGTTGGAAAAGTGAAAAGAACGGTGTTTGGATGGTAACCATTCCAAATTCGTTTTTCGAGAATTACAATCCATATAAAGATTCTATTTTTGGTGACTGGTTTTCCAACCATGGCAGGATCCACCATACCGGGGAGGTCTTCCTCAATGGAAAATCATTGTACGAAAAGGAGACCCTTAATAAGGTCCTCAATCCAATTGCTGATCAAAAAATCAAGGATCAAGAGGGCTCAACTTACACCTGGTATTGCGAAAGCAATGCTGCCAATACGACCATTTGGGCTAATTTTCAGAAATCGGATCCCAATAAGGAATTGGTCGAGATAAGTGCAAGAAGGACAGTATTCTATCCTGATAAGCCTGGAATTAACTATCTTACAATCAAAGGTTTCAATATCAGTCAGGCAGCAACGCAATGGGCCGCACCCACTGCCGAACAGATCGGGATGATCTCCACACATTGGAACAAAGGGTGGATCATAGAAAACAATGTCATCCACGATTCAAAGTGCTCCGGAATTACATTGGGTAAGGAACGTGGCACAGGCCACAATGTCTGGTCGGCAAATCAAAGCCTCGATGGCTCACTTCATTATATCGAAGTTGTATTCAGAACTTTAAGGAACGGCTGGAGCAAGGCCAACATTGGATCTCACATTGTCCGCAACAATGAAATTTACAACTGTGAACAGACAGGCATCTGTGGAAGTATGGGTGCTGCCTTTAGTCTTGTTGAGAACAACCATATTCACCACATCTGGACCAAAAGGCAGTTTAGCGGTGCCGAAATCGGAGGGATCAAGTTCCATGCTGCCATCGACACACGGATTTTCAACAACAACATTCATGATACGGGACGTGGCTTGTGGCTCGATTGGATGGCGCAGGGGACCCGAGTTTCACGTAACCTGATGTACAACAACGATCTTGAAGATATTTTCCTTGAAGTTGACCATGGCCCAACCCTGGTTGACAACAATATCTTGCTTTCTCCCTTTGCAATCAGGACTCAGTCGGAAGGTTCAGCCTATGTCCACAATTTAATCGCTGGTCAAATTTTCATGTGGCCTGAACCCAACCGTTTTACGCCATACCATTTGCAACATTCAACAGAAGTTGCCGGGCTTTCGACAATCTTTTCGGGTGACGACCGATGGTACAACAATATTTTTCTCGGTATGGGTCAGGATGCCAACCCCAAAGATCCAAGGGGCAATTATGGCCTGGTTGTCTATAACACTGCGAAACTACCGGTGTGGATCAATTGCAACATCCACTTTAACAAGTCATTACCGTATAAAAATGAGGTCAATTCAAAACAATTTCCCGATTCCAAACCCGATTTCAGTATCGTTGAAGATGGGTCGAATGTATTTTTAAATTTGACGATCCCGGAACCTGTCACAGGAGTAAAAACTGAACTTGTTACAACTGAATTGCTTGGCAAAGCCAAAATGCCGAATGAATTGTTTGAAAATCCTGATGGGACACCTTTAAAAATTGATAAAGACTATTTTGGGAAATCCCGGTCTGCCAATTCGCCATCTTGTGGTCCGTTTGATGGACTTCAATCCGGGAAACAAACTATAAAATTGAAATAAGGAAATAAATAGAAATATTTTGAAATACGTTCATCTATAAAACAAATGCAGTTTGCCAATCGCCAGCCGCCAGTTGCATTTTTTTCCGTTCTTCCATACAGCAATGAAACAATTTTCTGCATCTTTGCAAGGAGGTTTGAAAAAGAATTTTATAATAAAATAAATAATTGAATATGAATAATTTAGGTAAAAGTCTAAAAATTGGTTTCTTTGTTTTGATTGCATTGGCATTGGTTTTTGGATGCAAGAAAATTGACAATTCGGGAAATTCTTCCATTCAGGAAACATTGTTGATCAGGCAATGGGTCAATACAATGAAGAGAAATAATTTTGTTGTTGACTCCCTTTCAACCGGTGTATATTATATCATTGAGACAGTAGGCTCGGGTGCTATTCCACAGGCAGGGAATAGTATAACAATTGCCTACACCGGACAGTTTCTTGATGGGACAACTTTTGATGCTTCATCATCCTATACCTATGTTCATAAAGGGGCTAATTCCCGTATGATTCCGGGATGGGAGGATGCCGTTGAAAAGTTGAGTAAAAGTGGTAAAGGGATTTTCCTGATTCCATCTTCACAAGCTTATGGTTCAAATGGTTATATGGTTGTTCCACCTTATACACCTTTATTGTTTGAAATTGAAATATTGGATATTCAATAACTAATTTTATAGCAAATGATGGACAGGCGGACGTTTCTTCGAAATACGGGTATTGCGGTAGCGGGATCAACAATTGTCCCACTCAATTCGGGATGTATTGGGAAAAATCCCAACGATTTGATTACCATTGGAATGATAGGTGTTGGTTCGCAAGGTGTTGAACGGAACCTACGACACTATTTAAAATATCCTGAATTGTGCCGCGTGGTTGCTGTTTGCGATGTGAGCATGTTGCGGGCCACAAGTGCAAAAAACCTTGTTAACAATACCTATAAGTCTAAGGACTGCAAGGCTTACCAGGATTTCAGGGAGATTCTTGACGACAAGTCCATCGATGCGGTCCAGATCTCTACGCCCGACCACTGGCACGTCCCGATCTCCATCATGGCAGCCTTAAAAGGGAAGCACATCTGTTGCGAAAAACCAACCATGACCATCGCAGAAGGGCGTCTTTTGTGCGATGTTATCAACAAAACTGGAATAGTTTACCAGGTTTCGATTGAAGACAGATTCCTCTATGCCTATCACCAAATGGCAGAAGTTGCCGTGAACGGGCGGATTGGTGGTTTAAAACATGTCGAAATTTCGCTCCCTGTTCCTGAATTGCCAAAAGAAGGGCTTCAGGTAACGACACCTCCATCTGATCTCGATTATGATTTATGGCTCGGGCCGGCTTCTGAAATTCCTTTCATCTATTCACGAACGTTTTACCATTTCAGGTGGTACGATGCCTTTTCAGGTGGCCTTCTGACGGATTGGGGCGCACACTATTGTGATACGGCCCAGTTGGTCACAGGGAATGAAAACTCAGGACCAGTGGAGGTTACACCTTCAGGCGAGACCCTCTATTACAAGGATGGGATATTCAATACAGCCTATCAGTTCGATTTGATGTACAAATATGCCAACAACATCACGATGCGGGTAAAAAGCGGTAACGCATCCATCCGGTTGGAAGGTGACGAAGGTTGGGTCGAATCGGTGGGATGGAACAACAAACTGGCAGCAAGCGATCCCAAAATTCTGGATCTGGCCGGTAAGAAAGTCACGCTCCCCACTGCAGACGATGAGTTTATCGACTTTCTGCAAAGTATAAAAGCCGGAAGGAAAGCCATTTATTCGCCAGAATCCGGACACCGTACAAGTTCCCTCTTGCACATTGGGAATGTTGCCTTGAAACTTAACCGGAAAATTGAATGGAACCCTAAGGATGAGAATTTTGTGAATGATCCTGAGGCTGATAAATTCAAAAAACGTGCGATGCGTGAAAAGTGGAGTTACACCAAAATCTGCCCTGATTTTAAATATAAAGGTTAATCATGAAAATGGAAGACATCATTTATTCCATTGATCCGGCCCTGCCAAACCGGAAGGATTACCGGATTGGTTGCATCGGTGCGGGTTTTATCATGCGCGATTGCCACCTTGTAGCCTACCGTGATTCAGGATTTAACCCGGTGGCCATTACATCACTTAGTCTTGAAGAATCACAGGTTGTTGCATCACGTCACAACATTCCAAAAGTTTACGAAACCTGGCAGGAATTGATCGCCGATTCCGATATCGAAATAGTTGATATTGCTATACCGCCAGATAAACAATTGGAAGTGATCAAAGAGCTTGTCAATCAAAAAGACCATATTAAAGGGGTGTTGTGCCAGAAACCGTTGGCTATGAACTCTGGCGAAGCCAAGCAGATCGTGGAACTGTGTGGCGCGGCAGGAATCAAATTGGGGGTCAACTCGAATATGCGTTACGATCAGTCAATCAGGGCATTAAAAAGCATCCTAAATTTGGGACTTTTGGGCGAACCTGTTTTGGCAACCATCGAAATGCGGGCAATTCCCCATTGGCAGGAATTCCTGAAAAAATACGACCGCCTCGAAATCCTCAATATGGGAATCCACCATGTTGACTCTTTCCGTTACCTGTTTGGCGATCCTGAATGGATAACAGCCATAACACGAAAAGACCCGAGGACTAAATTCAACCACATTGACGGGATCTCGCAATACACCTTCCAGTATTCCAACGGCCTGATGGCAACCAGTCTCGACGATGTTTGGGCATGGCCTGGCGAAGGGACCGAAAAAGACATTTACATCAAATGGAGGGTCGAAGGATTGGATGGGATGGCCTCGGGAACAATTGGCTGGCCAAAATATCCCGAACCAACCCCAAGCACCATGGAGTTCACTTCAAGACAATTTCCGGGTCAATGGATACGGCCAAAATGGGACAAAGTGTGGTTCCCGGATGCTTTTCAGGGTACAATGGCCCAATTGCTCAAGGCCGTTGAGAACGACTCGGAACCAGAAATTGGTGGACGTGACAATTTAAAAACCATGGCACTGATCGATGCCTGTTATCTTTCGATCAAAGAACAACGAACAGTCAACTTTTCAGAATTAACCTAAAACAGAGGAGGTTATCATATGATTTCAGTAGGGATTTTCAACGGTTACTTTCCCCATTCATTGGAGGAATCGATCAAACGGATCAAGGATCTGGGATTTACGTCAGTGCAACTTGACCTCTCTTTCAAAGGGATGGACCTTTCAACTGAGGCATTGACCAAAGAAAAGTGCCATCTGATCAGGGACTCATTCCGTGATGCGAACCTTCCGATTGTTGCGGTTTCGGGTTATACAAATCTGGTCCATCCCAATTTGGTCAAAAGGGAGCAGAATATCAACGACTTGAAGACCCTGCTAAAATTTGCACGCGATTTGGGGACTCCTTATGTGGTGAGCGAAACAGGTACATTTAACGAAGAGAGCGATTGGGTTTATGATGCAAAAAATGGGACCGATGAAGCCTATCAGACGATTTGCGGTGTAATCACCGACCTGGTCAAGTTCGCCTATGATCATGGGTCGGTTTTTCTGATCGAGAATTATGTAAACAATATCATCGGAACGGTCGATCAGGTGTTGCGATTGTTTGCCGATGTTCGCTACAGCTCATTGGGGTTGCTGATGGACCCGACCAACTACTTTTCGGACAATAACATTGATGATGTGGATGGCGAATTGAACCGGATTTTCAGCGCTTTGGGCGAAAAGATCAAAATTGCCCATGCTAAAGATTGCAAAAGGGCAGAAGACCTGTCCGAGAAACATGCGGCGATTGATGCCGACGAATCGCATACTTTCCGTGGCGCAGGTTCGGTCGAACTTCCCGCACCCGGCCTTGGAATTTTGAACTATAACCTCTATCTCAAACGGTTATCAGCTCTTCACCCAAATATCCCGCTGATCATCGAACACCTTGACGAACCCGATATTCCAAGGGCAAAGAAATTTATTGATGATCAATTGAAGGCAGTGGGTTGCTAAATCAACCGAATTCTGAAAGGATTCAATATGAATTGCCATGGGTTTCAACCCATGGCAATTTTTTAGTTGAAATGTTTTACCTTTACAGTCTTAAAATTAAGTGAACGTGGTAAATATTGGTAAATACAATACCCTCAAGGTTATTAAAGAGGTCGATTTTGGCGTCTATCTTGATGGTGAACAGGAAGGCGAAATCCTGATGCCGATCCGTTATGTCCCCAAAAATTGTCAGCCTGGAGACATGGTCGATGCTTTTCTCTATCTCGATTCTGAAGACCGCCCCATTGCAACGACCGAAAAACCGTATGCGCAGGTTGGGGAGTTTTCGATGATGAGGGTAAAATCGGTCAACAAGATCGGTACCTTTTTGGACTGGGGCATTATGAAAGACCTTTTGGTCCCATTCCGTGAGCAAAAGGTGACCATGACCGAAGGACGATCTTACCTGGTCTATATCTACGTCGATCCTGAAAGCAACCGGATCGTGGCGTCTGCAAAACTGAACAAATTTTTGAATAAAACAATTCCTGAATATACAGTAGGAGAGGAGGTTGACCTGGTCATCGAAAGTGAGACCGATCTTGGTTTTAAAGCAATCGTAAACAATCAACACTGGGGAGTACTTTACGAAAACGAAGTATTTGAGCAATTGGACAAGGGCTTGAAAATTAAGGGATATATCAAAAAGATAAGGGACGATCACAAGATCGATCTTTCCCTTCATCCTCTTGGATACGAAAAGGTCGATCCAATGGCTCAAATGATCCTTGACCAACTGAAAAAGGAGGGTGGTTTTATTCCGGTTTCGGATAAAAGCAATGCTGAAGTGGTTTACCGTGTATTTGGAATCAGCAAGAAAACTTTCAAACAAGCTGTGGGGAACCTATATAAAAAGCGCCTCATTACGATAACTGTCGAAGGGATCAAATTAAATAATTGATATTCTGCATTTTGTATATTAGATATTTTTTTTGTGAAATATTGATTGTCAATTTAAACCAACTTGTTTAATTATAGTCAAACAGCAGAATTTAAAAATTTTGAATATGAAAAAATTATTAATGTTTGTTTTCGTTGCTATGTTAGCTATGGGTTCCTGCTTTGCTCAACCAGGTGGTGGTGATCCAGCCGCAAGACTTCAGAGGGAGATTGATGGTTTGACAACCGCTCTTACTTTGACAAAGGATCAGGTAGCCAAAGTTACTCCAATTGTAACAGAAGCTCAGAAAAAACAGAGTGAGGCTTTTGCCAAAATGCGCGAAGGTGGCGACATGGACCGCGACAAAATGATGGCAGAACGTGCAAAAATGCAGGCCGAAACCGACAAAGCAATTAAAGCTGTAGTAACTCCTGCTCAGGCTGCCTTATTGGATGCTTATCGCAAAAAACAAGCTGAAGAACGTGCTGCAAGAATGCAGAACAGGTAGTTTTTCCTAAAAGCTTAAATTAAAAGTATCAAAGGCAGATCGACACCTTTGGTACTTTTTTTTTGCTTCATATATCAGGCAAGTAATTTTTCCAATTTCATTTTCCACTTTTGATCGGTAGAAAAACAAAATCCATAATTATTTCGTCCCGTACGGGACGAGACTCTTTATTTCAATTTGTTTTCTACCAATATTGCATCCTTACAGGATTAATAAACATTTCTTTAAACGCAATTTATTCAATTACCGCAAACTTGTATTCCCCCGAACCAACTTTATAAATGGAATTTCCGTTTTCAAGTTTCTGAAATGCAATTTCCTTTGAGCCTGAAATCTTTTGCCCGTTTTCAGTCACCTTTTCGGGATTGGAAGTCGGGACATAAACCGTGGCCGTGCTGCCGACAGGGACAGAAATATCAAGATTAAACCTGCTACCTTCTTTTTTCCAGTTGATTCCGGCCATTCCTAACGGTGTCAGGTTTGAATAGGAAGCAAAAGAAAGGTCTGCAACCGGTTGTGGGTGGAAAATAATGTGGCGGTAACCGGGTTGTTGTTCGTCGGTATCCATACCGGCAAGTTTCCTGTAAAACCAGACGATCCCACCGCCAAACATCGGGTGGTTCCTTGAATTGGATCCGTCCCATTGTTCCCAAGTTGTTGTAGCCCCCTGACCAATCCACCATCCATATCCAGGTGCAGTGGTCTGGTTCATTGCATTATAGGCCATTTCGTGAAGCCCGTTTTCTGTCAGCACCTCGAAGAAGAATTGTGTCCCAAAAATTCCGGTGTCTAGATGTCCTTTATTGGCAATAATGTCATTTTTCAACGAGTTCACCACGCCTTCATGCTGATCTTTAGGGACTCCCATTTTCAAAGCGAAAATATTGCCACCATTCGGACCATAAGTATGCTTCTCCTTGTCGTAGAATTTTTGCTGAAAAGCAGCCTTTGTTTTTAAGGCAAGATTGTTATATTCCTGATATTCTGCTGTTTTTCCAAGGGCTTTTGCCGCTTTTGCCGTCAGGTCGGCACAACGCCAAAGGTAAAAAGTATGCACCATGACATCCGGGGGAAGTTTGCCTGGGGAACACCAGTCGCCAAGGTTAATCCACTGATTGGGCTTGTTCTTGTCCGGAGCTTGTGAAAACATGATCCCATTGGCATCGGTCCAGGTCAGCATGTATTTGATGTATCCTTTCATCCCTTCGAAATTGTTTTTCAGCATGTCGATCTCACCATAATGGAGATAGTATTCCCATGGCATAATATTGATTGCCGCGCCCCAGGCCACACCACCGCCACAACCCGGCTGCCAGGGCGCACCATTTGGAACATACCCATTATCAGGATTTTGCGCCCCAAGCATATCCTGAATCCATTTTGTGTAGAATGGCCTTGCATCGAAATTGTGCATGACAGTCACACATGCCACCTGGCCATCGCCGGTATATGGGGAGCGTTCGCGGTGTGGACAGTCGCTGGCAACACCCATATGTAAATTGTCGGTTTCGGACCTCCACCAAATCTTGTTGATCGTGTTGAACAAGGGATTGGAGCACTCAAATTTACCGGTTGTTTCAATGTTATTGTAAACAGCCTCAGCCCTAAGCTGTTCAGGTTTAAGTTCGCCAGGCCAATTGAATATTTCCACCTCCCTGAAAACAAACCAGGTAAACCGTGCGGAATACGATTCAGTACCGCCACCTTTCATTGTATAGGTGTTTGTTCCCATCGGCGATTCGCACACATATTTAATCGTGATCTTTCGACCGGCTTCACCTGTAACATTGATCAGGTGGAGCCATCCTGAAATTTCCTGACCGAAATCGACCTTGTAATGACCCTCGCCAATTCGTTCCAATTTTAATGGGGGCAGACTTTCCTTTACCCTGTCTGTCAATGACATATGTGCTTTCATAACACCTTCCGGCGTTTTACGTATTGCAACCTGATCCCATTTCGAATCGTCAAAACCAGGATTGCACCAGTTTTGTTGTTCCAATCTGGCATCGTAATGTTCGCCATCATAAACCAAATCCATCAAAATCGGACTTTTTGAAGCTTTCCAGCTTTGGTCGCTTGTTATAACCTGTTCTGTTCCATCCGAATAGGTCAGGTAGATTTGCCCGATAAAACGAGGTGTACCATAACCCTCTGTCCAGGAATTTGCAGGATTGTAAAATCCGTTCCCTAAAATCGCCCCAAGAACATTTTCCCCCTGTTTTAAAAGTTTTGTAATATCGTAGCAAAGGTACATGACCCGGTATTCCCTGAAATTGTTTTTGATCATTGCCCCGATGTCGCCCAGATTATCCCGTTTCCCATAAAGGGTTAGATTTGGAACCAGTACATCTTCGCCTACTTTTGCCCCATTTACATAGAACTCAAAGAATCCAAGGCCTGTAACAAATGCACGGGCTCTGACGATTTCCTTTGCGACCAAAAAACTTTTCCGTAAAAGCGGTGCTGGCGGAGGTAGTTTATAATCGGGAGTTTTGGGGTTTATAACTGTTGGATCACTTACCTTTGGTGTTCTATGTTTGGGAAGTGCCAATTCATCCTGCCATGGGGCGCCGATCCATTGGGCTTTCCACTCTTCCGGTTTTAACAAGCCCATACACCAGAAAGCTGGTTCGCTCCATGCTGAGGGTTCACCGCTCCGGTTCCACACCCTGACCTGCCACCAACACTCTTGTCTTGAAGTCAATGGTTTGCCATTATAGGCAATATTTGCCGATTCAATGGATTTCACTTTGCCACTGTTCCATAGGTCGGCTTTTCCCGACTGTAACTTTTCGCGGGTCGAGGAGACCCTGATTTCATAGGCTGTCTGAATTTCGCCCCTCTCATTTTGGGTCACGGTATTGATCCACGAAAGGCGTGGCTTAAGCAAATCGACAACCATTGGATCCTTAAGGTTTTCACAAGTCAACCTGACCGGAAGGATAGCAGCGTTCAATAATCCTGAAATGGCAATCAGGATTAAGGTAATTTGGATTCGTTTTTTCATGGGTTAATAATTTGTCCGATTATAGTAAATAATTATCAGAATGTCCCTATTAATGACTATATTTAAACGAAATGCAAGATAATAAAAAATGATGTTCTTGCATATTTCAAAAATAGGAGAGTATTGTAAGTTTAAAACATCCGGGAGATTTCAAATTGATTGCCAAAAGAAACGATTTGTATTAATCCAACACAAACTCTATCATTGAGTATATTATGTAATCATCTGATTTACACCTGTTTTTTATCATATTTTGAAATCTGGGCAAATGTTATTTTTGTCAAATATTTACTAAAACCATTTATCATGACTGTCAGAAAGCTTACAGAATTGTTGAGAGTTCACAAAGAGAGGAAAATCAAAACGGTCGTTGTGGTAGGTGCAAATGATGAACATACCATTTCGGCAGTCAATCAGGCGATCCTTCATAAACTGGTAAAAGGGATTTTGATCGGGGATGAACCAGTGATTGCGGCTGTTTGTATCCAGCACGATATCGATATGTCGAATTTCACAATTGTCCATGAGCCAGTTGATGAGTTGGCAGCAAGGCTTGCGGTCGAAATGATCAATAGGGGAGAGGGCGAAATCCTGATGAAAGGGTTGATCAGCACCGACAAGTTTATGAAAGCAATTCTTAACAAAGAGAAAGGCTTGACCTCCCCAGGTTCAGTCGTAAGCCATATCACTGTCGTTGAAAATAAAAATTACCCGAAATTGCTGATTGTTGGGGATGTGGCCGTTATCCCCATGCCCGATCTGAACCAGAAGATTCAGATTATCAAATATATGGTTCAAGTTGCCCATCGGTTGCAGATTGATCTTCCCAAAGTGGCAGTTATCGCACCTACCGAACAGGTTTTACAATCGCTTGTTTCAACGACTGATGCAGCCTTGTTGTCAAAAATGAACGAGCGTGGCCAAATCCCCGGCTGCGTTGTGGATGGCCCCCTTGCCCTTGATGTCGCCATCGATATCGAAGCTGCTGCTATTAAAGGGATTAAATCGACAGTTGCGGGTGATGCCGATTGCTTGTTGTTCCCCAATCTCGAATCGGGAAATATCTTTTATAAGGTGAACACCAAAATGGCCAACTCAAGTTCGGCGGCAATTATTGTCGGTGCCAGGGTCCCGGTTGTGCTTGCTTCAAGGGGCGATAGCAGTCAGGTAAAGCTCCTTTCGATTGCCCTTGGGGCATTAATGGCTAACGGGAAGGAGTAAAAAGGGAAATAAATAGAAATAAATTGAAATACTTACATCTTCTTAGCATGTGCAACTTGCCAGCCGCCAGTTGCCAGCAACCAGCAGCAAAAAGAAATAAATAGAAATAGGTTGAAATACGTTGAAATACGTTCATCTTTGAAGCACAGGCAGTTAGCCAGCCGCCAGTTGCCAACCGCCAGTAGCTTTTTTATTAGTCACACATTCTAAATTAAAAATATCATGAAATCAATCCGAATATTGGTCATCAATCCGGGATCAACAACCACCAAGATTGCAATTTACGACAATACAATCTGTACAATGCTGAAGACGCTTCACCATTCAATGGCGGAGTTGGCTCCATTCAAGACGATCAGCGAACAGTTTGAGTTTCGCAAAGGTGTGATATTAAATGAATTGGAGCATGACCGCATTGATCTTGAGTCGATTGATACAGTGATTGGAAGGGGAGGCCTTACCTATGCGCTTAAGTCGGGAGTTTATTACGTCAACGATTTGATGGTGGAACATTGCCTAAAAGGGGTGATGGGCGAACATGCTTCCAATCTGGGATCATTGATTGCAAATGAAATTGCAATGCTCCACCCAGGTATGGTCGCTTTGATAGCCGATCCTGTCGTTACCGATGAAATGGACGATATTGCGAGGGTTTCAGGACATCCGCTTTTTAAAAGGCTTTCGATTTTTCATGCGCTGAACCAGAAAGCCGTTGCACGGCAACATGCCTCAAAAATCGGGAAGCACTATGAAGAACTTAATCTTATCGTGGCCCATCTGGGTGGTGGGATTACTGTTGGGGCACACCACTTGGGCAGGGTGATCGATGTGAACAATGGCCTGGATGGCGAAGGGCCTTTTTCTCCCGAAAGGAGCGGTACACTTCCTGCAGGTGCTTTGATTGATTTATGTTTTAGTGGGAAATATACCCGTGATGAAATTCGTACAATGGTTAACGGTCAGGGTGGACTTGTGGCTTACCTGGGCACAAACGATGCAAGGGAACTGGAAATTGCTGTCAATCATGGGGATAAGAAAGCTGCATTTTATCTGGATGCGATGGTTTATCAAGTTTCCAAAAGTATCGGTGAAATGGCCACAGTTTTGAAAGGCAACATTGATGGTATCCTGATAACCGGAGGCATTGCCTATGATAAAAAACTGATGGCAAAGATCCGCGAACGGGTCGGTTTTATCGCGCCGGTGCTGGTTTATCCAGGCCAGGATGAATTGAAAGCGTTGGCCATGAATGCATTAATGGTCGCCAGAGGTGAAATTGAAGCTCTTATCTACGATAAATTGTGCTGAAAAATCGATATTGCCCTATCATCCCATAGTTGTCTGTCTTGAGGTTGGATACCAATTACCACTGGAGGGAATTTCGTATCTTTGACCTGTTAAAATAATACAGAATGAAAAAATTATTTACCTATTTTATTCAGGGACTGGTACTTATATCTCCAATCGGATTAACAGTTTATATCGTATTCCGGATTTTTATGGTTACCGATGGACTCTTGTCTGTTTATCTTGCCGATCAATTGGGTGTGAATATACCGGGATTGGGAATCTTGATCATTTTTGTCTTTCTTGTCATTTTAGGGATGGTGGGTGAGACCATCCTTGCGCGACCGATTAAGAATCTCATCAACAGGATACTTGAAAAGACCCCATTTTTAAAATTGATCTATTCGGCGATCAATGACCTGTTTTCAGCATTTATTGGCAAGGAACGAAAATTTCATCGGCCCGTAATGGCTCTGCTCAACAAAGAGAACAATCTTTGGAAAATCGGTTTTATTACTCGTGATACACCTATTAAAATTGATGACAATGAGATAGTTGCCGTTTATTTCCCTTTCTCTTATGCTTTCACTGGGGAGATTTTTTTTCTACCTGCATCAAGCATCAGGCCTCTTGAAATGGCGCCTACGGATGCAATGAAATTTATCGTTTCCGGTGGTGTTTCGGGTGCTGATTTTCGCCTCCATGATTCGACCAAAATGTTAAAAATGAATTAATTATATTTTTTGGATTTTGTTTAAGGTTTTTTAAGCATAAATTTGCCTGACAAATGGGCGGAAAGAATTAATTTGGCTGGAAATTTGTGAGGTATTCACCTGATCTAAAATTAGAAACAATTAAAATTTATAGTTATGATAGGAAGTTGGATTTTATTTATTGGTTTTGCGTTGGTCAGCTGGTGGATCAGCAACCAATTGAAACGCCGTTTTGAGGAGTATTCACACATTCCCACCTCAAACGGAATGTCGGGAAAGGAAGTGGCTCTGAAGATGTTGCGCGACCACAACATTTATGGTGTGACCGTTCAGTCGGTGGAAGGGCAATTGACAGACCATTATAATCCTGAAAATAAGACAGTTAATTTGAGCCAGGATGTTTATTATGGAAATAATGTAGCTGCAGCCGCTGTTGCTGCACATGAATGTGGCCATGCTGTTCAACATGCTACTGCCTATCAATGGCTTGGTTTAAGATCGAGCCTTGTACCGGCTGTTAGCTTCTCTTCAAAATGGATTCAGTGGATCTTATTGGCAGGGATCCTCATGGTCAATTCATTCCCGCAAATCCTGCTTGCCGGGATTGTCCTTTTTGCCTTGACTACTTTGTTCAGTTTTATCACTTTGCCGGTTGAACTCAATGCCAGTAACAGGGCTTTGGTATGGATCCGCAATTCAGGAGTAACAAATTCATACTCACAAGAAAAAGCGGAAGATGCCCTCAAATGGGCTGGTTATACCTACGTAGTAGCTGCTTTGGGTTCGCTTGCCACTTTGCTTTATTACATTATGATTTTTCTGGGAAGAAGGTAAGAAACCAGAAATTTCAAAACTAAAAAAGAGGGTACTTTAAAAGGTTCCCTCTTTTTTTATAATAGTTTCCATCTGCTTTCTGCGTCAATCTGCGTAATCTGCGGGAAATCTTTTTTTTCTCCCGCAGATCCCGAAAATCTTCGCAGATTTTTAAAATAAGAAAAGGCCATCTTTTCAGGCAGCCTTAATTATATTATTGATTAACAATAATATATTCAAAATAATTGATTCACAATATCCTGTTCCGGTGAAATTGGAAATTGGATATCCTTTGCAAACGATGGTTGGCGTTTGATCCATTGTCCACGTGTGAAATCAGGAAAATCGACCAATTCACCACCCCTTGCGACCGACATTTCCGACAAAGCCGAAACTGCACTCCAGGCGGCTGCATCATAAGCATCCAAAGGAACCTGTTTCTTGTTGCGTACTGCATCATAGAAGTCGTTGAGCATGATAAAATCCATGCCACCATGGCCCGCACCGCTTGCCTGTTCGCCTTTCTCGCGCCAGTATTGATGGTCGTATTTCTTTAACCACTCTTCAGCTTTGTCCCAAACATGCGGCCTGCTTTTTCCTTCAACATAAATCTTTTCACCCGGATCCTGCCAACTTCCTGAACCTTCGCCTTCCCACTGTCCAGAGGTCCCCTGTACCCTGAACCCTAATGAATAAGGGCGTGGTAGATTCGTATCATGAGTCACAATAATGGTCTCACCGTTGGTCGTTTTGATCATCGACGTTACGATGTCGCCCAGGTTGAAATTCAAATGATGTAAAGGACTATCCTTTGCGGCATGGTCGTCAATAAATTTACTGAGCCCCCTCGATTTGGTAGCCATGGCCGAAAGGGTTAAAAACCTGTTGCCACGGTTGATATTCAGGTAGGTTCCGATCGGTCCCAATCCATGAGTAGGATAGAGGTCGCCATTGCGCTTAACTGCGTGTAAACCGCGCCATTGGGCCTCTGAATGGGCTTCTTTGCCAATCTTTAAATCGTTTTTGTTTAAATCAAATTTAACCTCACGCAAATCGTGTTCATAACCGCAACGGCAATGGATCAACTCACCAAACAAATTCGAACGAACCATGTTGAGGATGGCCATTACATCGCGCCTGTAACAGACATTTTCCATGATCATGACCTGCTTTCCGGTCTGCTCGTGAACATTGACCAAATCCCAGCACTCTTCAAGCGAATTGGCTGCCGAAACTTCAACACCTGTATAAGGGACACCTGCTTTCATTGAGGCAACAGCCATTGGAACATGCCATTCCCATGGAGTTGCAATGATCACAGAATCAAGCTCTTCATTTTTAAGCATATCTTCAAATGCACGGTCGCTTCCTGTGTAGGTTTTAGGTGCCTTCATCCCATTATCGGTCACGATCTTCACGGTCCGGTCAAGTGCTGCCTGGCTAATATCGCAAATGGCAACAATTTCCAAACCTCCAACGGTAATTGAATCATGGACATGGCCACTTCCCCTGCCACCAACTCCAATAAAC
>CAIYPA010000439.1 GCA_903927965.1 uncultured Bacteroidia bacterium
ATTTTGAAGACAATCTTACTCCTTTCCCAATTCCTATCGCGTAGCGATTGCATTATTGTAGCAAAGTCATGTTTCTGGTATGGTACCGCATAGCGGTTAAACAATCGTTGAAATGATGGTACCGTGACGGAAGGGTTTCAAAATAGAGTATTAATTTCATGTATTTAGTTCGTCCTAAACATATTTATCTAACTTATTCAAAGTGGAATTTTATTTCTTTTTTTAAATTAAAAATTATTTCAAAATTTATATAAAACGAATAAAAATGGATGCTTTATTACCAATCAAATTGCTTAATTTAGCCGCAATAACTTAAAATTCATGAAAAAACGACTTTGGACCAGAGAAGAACTAATTCTTTCTTTAAATTTGTATCTGAAACTGCCTTTCGGACAACTTTATCATGCAAATCCGAAAATCATTCATTTAGCAAAAATTATTAATCGTACACCTGGTGCTGTAGCAATGCGATTGAACAATTTTGCAAGTGTTGATCCATTCCATCAGAATCGTGGAATAAAGGGACTAACTGGAGGACGGAGACAAGTTGAGCCGATATGGCAGGAGTTTATTAAAAACAAAGAAGAACTTATTTTCGAGAGTGAAAAGTTATTGGCAATTCTTGAACAACAAACTATTGAGGAGAAGTTCTCAGAAATATTAGCTGGAATAGAAGATATCAGGGGTGAAAATAGAATTCGAGAAGTAAAAACTCGTGTTAATCAAGACGTATTCAGACAAATTGTCCTTACCAATTATGATGGAAAATGCGCCATAACTGGAATAGATTTACCTGATTTATTAGTTGCAAGCCACATCATTCCTTGGTCACAAAACGAAGAAGAGCGACTTAATCCTGAAAACGGAATTTGTCTTTCCGCTCTTTACGATCGTGCTTATGATAAAGGATTAATAGGTATTACTGAAAAATATCAGATTATACTTTCAACATTATTAAAATCCAAAGAAAAGAAACAATTTTATCCTCATACTTTTGGTAATTTAATTGGTTTTAAACTTAATTTGCCTCAAAAATACTTACCAAAAAAAGAATTTTTACAGTATCATTTGGATTCGGTGTTTAGAGGTTAGAAACGTAAATTCAATCTCAATTATCACATTTATCCATTCAATCCGGCTCCAATTGGATTTTCAAGTTGTATTATTGTGAACTCGGTCAGCGCATTTTGATAAATATTGACTTTTATCCGGCTCATATTAAAGCTCCTGACTTCCCTTGAATGAACATCCACCATGGTAAAACATTGAATAAGAATTGGCTATGTACGGAAATATAAGGATAAAGACACAATATAAAAAAATATTTGCCAATAAAAGGTCTTTCAAAACAAAATCAACTTATCAAAATTTAGTACCACGACTTGTCAGCATATGCAATTCCAGACATTTTCGCTCAAATTATACTGATTATCAGAGGTTTTCAATTTCTTCATTCGACAAATTTGTTATTTCGGCAATGACATCAATAACAAATCCTCTTGCCTTCATCTCTTTCGCGATTTTCCAAGCTTTGATTAAATTACTTTGCTCTTTTCCTTGTTTTACTCCAATTTTTATTCCTTCTTCTTTGGCTGTATCCATTGCAGCTTTTAATTCAATTTGAACCAACCTACTTCGCTGATAAACTTCCCATTCTTTATGAGGCATAGTGTCAAGATCTGCTATTTTAAATGCTTTGAAAAATACTGGTTCTTTGAGAATTTGGGGAATGTCGTCAAAGGTTTCAAGATGCTTCAGAAAATAACACCATTTGTCGTAATGTGATATCAGCTCGTTTTCTTTTTTGTTGAAGAAGGGCATTTGCAGGAAACGGAATCCCAATTTGTCGTAGAAAACGAAACCATCTTGATCGTAAAGTTTTGCGTTTGAGTCAAATTTGCGGATTTCTTCAAGCTCGGTGAAAGGAAAATCAAGTATAGCAATATGAAAAACGGGTAAATGATGTAAATCCAAATCATTTTGCTGGGCCTGGCTTTTATCTGGTAAATTGATAGGAAACAATGCCTTGTTTCTAAAAAAATTGAGTTTTGCTTTTTGCATTTTTACAATAAACAGTTCACCATTTGCACTGTTACAAAGTAAATCATCGATAGCTTTTGGTTCAGCCCTGTTCTCAACCTGTAGTTCCAAACTGGTGAAATTCAACTCAATAATCTGATGTTTTAGAGACAATAAGCAGTTCAGGAAATCTATAAGCAAATCCTTGTTCCCCTCGGTCCCAAACAGCCTTTTGAAACCAAAATCGGTATATGGGTTGATATATTTGCTCATGGCTCCGTGATTTTAATAGACAAAGATAGTTCAAAAGTTCACAAACTGGTAAATATTGGTTTTAATTCATCATCCTGAATTTTGTATCCAATACCTTCTGAATGTTGCGGATTTTCATTAACTTACATGAAAGTTAAAACCATTTTATAACCTCAAAATTTCGCATCATGATACAGAATTATCTTGACCAGCTTATTGCCGACATGCACCTCGCAGCCGGGCGTGTTCCAAAATCACCGATTCCCGATGGCGTTTTTGACCCAGATTATCAGGACATGCTTGAAGAGAGTCCTGACAAGCTGATGAGCCAATGGTTTGGGCTCGAAAAAGAATTATTTCCCCCATCCGAAATGCTTTCACTGGAAGAACTTGAATTAATGGCAGATGAATTTGAGGTTCTATGGGTAGCCTGGTCTTTCTATCCCGAATTTCCAGAAGGCCTTCCTGCCAAACGTAGGTACGAAATTCTCCGTCAATATCTGGATGAGCCATGCCAACATTGGCCTGGTGGATGGAGACAGCATTTTACTTTTTGTGATTACGAACCTGCAAATTGCCCGTTTGGGATCGAGTATTGCATGTGTAAGGATTTCGACTCAGAGGAGGAGATGGTAACAAAAACATCCGACGAAAATTAACCACCCATTTAACAGACTGCATCGGATTTTCTTCGTTTAATACCTACCATTTATCAAAGTTTCGGAACGCAACCCATCATCCTACGCAGTTCCAGACAGTCTCGTTCAAACCAAATCCGTTTCCAAAATCCAATGTTGACAGGTCTATTGACGCTGCCAGGTTTTGATTGGCAACCAACCTTGATCTTCTTTTCGATGCTGCAAAGATTTGATTGGCAAACCGACGAAGACAAGCTTTTCGGCACTCTTAAATTTTGATAATATTTTTCAAAATACTCTCAATATATTCAAAAATATATATATACATTTGTTCTATTCAACCAAATATCTTAAAATGAAAACACAAACGCTTAGATTTTCCGGCTTTATAACGGTTTTGATGTTGCTCTTCATGGTAGGATGCCAAAAAGATGTTACCCCAACTACTCAGACGACCCCTTTGAGCATCACAGCTGAAAAGAGTGTGGTCATCGCAGATCAGACTTTTGATGCTTTGAACGGCATTACTGACAACTATTTCAGCACAAACGGGCTGAAAGCTACAGGCCTGACTTGTCCTGCGCTTTCTGCAAATCTGAATTCCTTCCCAATTGTGATCTCCCTCGACTGGGGAACAGGTTGCGCAGGTACCGGTGATGGGATTACTCGTAAGGGAAAAATCTCTGTTTCCCTTTCTGGTTTGATGAAAGAAACTGGTTCTGTCGCAACATTCTCGTTCAGCGATTTTGTTAGCGATGGCAATAAAATCTCGGGTGTCCATAGAATTACCTACAAAGGCCCTAATCCAGGAAACAGTTGGCCACGGTATGCTGTTTTTACGGAGGCCAAGATCATTTTCCCGGATGGGAAATTCATGACCTATCGTGCGGAATATGTCAGGCTTCAATCGGAAGGTTCTGCTACATTGACACAGGATGATGATGTATGGCGTATCGAAGGTGCCGCATCGGGCCTTACAAGGGAAGGTGCTGCCTGGACAGCCAAATTCCCAAGTGCAGTCGTTAAAAAGATGTCGTGCCAATGGTTCTCAAGCGGATCTGTGGAGGTTACCCTGACAGGGGAAGCTGCCCGAACCATCAACTTTGGCGACGGCACCTGCGACAACAAGGCGACCCTTACAGTTGGTGGCGTTACCACGAATATTACCTTGTAATGGTTTGATTCCTTCAGAATAAAGCAATCGATTGACCTTGGTTTTAACAATATTATTAACTCCCTCATCCTTAATTATTTTCAAATAGGGTGGGGGAGTTTTCATTTTCAATGGAGGGTTTGTATGCAAAATTTTTATTTATAATTTTGGGTGAATTACCTGAATTATTTATTTAGAAATTGACTGGAATGAGAATCAGGACTTTAGCATTTATATTGTTCCTCTTGATTAAAAGCAGTTCCCTGTTTTCACAGGTTGCCATTAATGCAGATGGCAGCAAACCTGTCAATTCGGCAATTTTGGATGTTAAGTCGGGGAATAAGGGATTTTTGCCACCCCGGATGACCCGTTTGGAAATGAACGCTATTCCCAATCCTGCTAACGGACTGATCGTTTATTGCACCGACTGTGCCTCGAATGGTTCGGGTACCTTGTCGTTGTATATTGCCGGAACATGGGTCAGGCTTAATGCCGGTTTTATGGAGCCAGTGGTAACAACTTCACCAATTTCTGTACTTACGCATTCGGTGGTCAGCACGGGAGGAAATGTTACTTCCGATAATGGTGCAGCGGTGACGGCCCGCGGTGTATGCTGGGCCACGCTTCAGAATCCCACAATCACAAACAACAAAACAACCGATGGCTCAGGAAAAGGTACGTTTACAAGTCTGGTGACAGGATTGCTTCCAGGCAAGACCTATTATATAAGGGCTTATGCGACAAATAGTACCGGAATATCCTATGGTGAACAGCTATCTTTGACGACGGCCGATGTGCCTGACGTGACGACAAATGCATTATCGGGTCTTATTGCAACAATGGCCAATGGTGGCGGCAACATTTCATCCGACGGCGGAGCGGCAGTTACGGCCAGGGGTGTTTGCTGGGGGCTGGCCAGTAACCCTACCATTGCAGATTCCAAAACTACCGATGGGTTTGGACCGGGTAATTTTACAAGCAAAATCAGGGATTTGTTTACTGGTACAACCTATTTTCTAAGGGCTTATGCCACCAATGGTGTGGGAACTGCCTATGGGAATACAATTACTTTTGTAACCCCTGTACCTTACAATCCGACTTCTTTGAACAGTGCGATCACAGCAAAAATGACCACTTACAATGTGCCAGGGCTTCAGATTGCTGTTGTAAAAGATGAAAAATTGGTTTATACCCATTCCTACGGTTACTCAAATAGAAGTACATTAAAAATTGCCACAGATGATGATCTCTACCGGATTGCCAGCCTTTCAAAACCGATTACGGCCATTGCCATTTTAAAGATGGTCGAAGAGGGTTTGATCACCCTGGACAGGAAAGTCTTTGGCACAAATGGCATTTTGGGTAATGACTATGGAGTGCCACCTGCCAATTCGAAAAAGGATTTGATCACAATAAAAAATCTGTTGGACCATAAATCAGGATGGACAAATTATCCCGATGATGTCATGTTCAGAGACATTTACTATACTCACAAACAATTAATTACCGATATGCTGGCGAATCGCTACTTGCGTTACAAACCAGACTCCATTTACTATTACCTTAATTTTGGCTATTGTGTGCTTGGACGTGTCATCGAAAAAGTGGCACAAGTTGAATACCAAAAATACATGAAGTCGATGATTTTGTCGCCTTGTGGGATTACCGACATGGAAATAGGAGGCAATACATATTATGACCGTTATCCCAATGAGGTGAACTACTATCAGCCAGACGGCAATCCTTACAATATGAATATTACGCGAATGGATTCGCATGGGGGATGGATTGCCACAGCTACAGATTTGGCAAGATTTATTGTCAGGATCGACAGGAACACTGTAAAACCTGATCTGGTATCGGTTGCCACACTCAACCAAATGTACTTTGGGGATAAAAGCTGGGCCCATTTTGGTTCGTTGCCTGGAACATCTTCGATCTTGTGCAGGCTTAACGAAAATATCAGTTTTGCAGTGCTCCTAAATACCCGCACCGAATCAAACCCCGATTTGATCCTCAATGATTTTTATTCGACGATAAAAACTGAGATCGAAGCCATATCGAATTGGCCCACATTCGATATGTTTTAAATGTACTAATTGTAATAAAACAGATTACATTTACAAATCACTAATTGTTGTGCCTGTCTTCGGTTGAACGTAACCATGCTGGTCACAAATGCGTATATGTGATTTTAGTACAAAAGTTAATCATGAAGATACAATATAATTCAAAGGTCGTCATTATAGGTGCAGGGCTAACCGGATTGGTAACAGCACATTACCTGGTTAAAAGTGGGATGAGTGTCACTTTGGTCGAAAAGGGCACCCGTCCGGGTGGAGTAATTCAATCAATTAAAGAACATGGATTTACAATTGAAGCAGGTCCCAATACGGGAGTTGTTTCATATCCTGAAATTGCTGAACTTTTCGATGATCTGGCGGGTTCGTGTAAAATGACAATAGCCAATCCGCAGGCAAAAAAGCGGTTGATCTGGAAAGACGGGAAGTGGCATGTATTGCCATCAGGGATAATCGATTGGATAAGTACTCCACTTTTTACTTTTTGGGATAAACTTAAGTTATTGGGTGAACCTTTCCGCAAAAAAGGGACAAATCCTGACGAGAGTATTGCCGGACTTGCCCTTCGCCGGCTCGGGAAAAGTCTTTTGGATTATGCCGTTGATCCGTTTATTTCAGGGATTTACGCTGGCGATCCCAGAAGTTTGGTGACCCGATTCGCATTGCCCAGAATATATAACCTCGAACAAACCTATGGCAGTATTATCGGCGGCACAATAAAAAAAAGTACAAAACCCAAAGGTGAGCGCTTGAAAAAAGCGACAAGGGAAGTGTTTTCCGCCGAAGGAGGACTTCAAAACCTGATCGACGCACTGGTCAAAAGTATTGGAGAGGAGAATATTTTGCTTGATTGTCAAAATGTTGTGGTTGAACCGGAACAAAAAGGATTTCAGATTTCCCTGGTGAAGCATGGCGAAACGATCAACCTGAAGGCTGAAAGAGTGGTTTCAACAGTTGGAGGAAAACAGATTGAAGCTTTGTTACCATTCATTGAAAGGGGATACCTTCATGCGATAGGAAACCTTGAATATGCCAAAGTTGTGCAGGTAGCAATGGGATACAAACAGTGGAAAGGAATAAACACCAGTGCTTTCGGGGGACTGGTCCCAACTATTGAGAACAGAAGAATCCTTGGCATACTCTTCCCATCTTCTATTTTTAATGGCCGGGCCCCAAAAGATGGTGCTTTGCTCTCCGTTTTTTTGGGAGGGATCAAAAATGGTGAATACTTCAATTTGAATGATGAGGAGATCAAAACACTTGTC
>CAIYPA010000440.1 GCA_903927965.1 uncultured Bacteroidia bacterium
ATTTGAATCCATGGACCAACCCAAACTAATCAGGCAAGGGTATCGGCCCCCCATTCATGATTTCTCAATACAAAATATTAATAATGAAAACCTTACAGATTTCTTTCTGCGAGATTCCAGCTTCACATTTATGGTAATTTCTTACGATCTTCAAAAATCTTTCCACAAGAAGCAAAATGGACTTAATGAATTGGCCAGTTGGGCAAAAAATAAAGGTTTCAATTTTATTGGCCTCACTTCTACTTCGGGTGCTGCCCTTGAAAAATACAAAAGGGAACAACTTCCTGTATATGATATGATGTTTACCGATCAGATCACCTTAAAAACAATTATCCGCTCAAATCCAGGCCTTATCCTTTTGAGAAAAGGTACAATTATTGCAAAATGGCACTATAACGATTTCCCTACTCCGCAGGAAGCTGAATCTATTATTAATATAGAAATGAATAAAAAGTTAAATCATTGAATAGTGATGCAGTTAGATTTCGAGGTTTATCATTAAGTTTTAACTTTGTATCCTAAATAAATCAAAGGCTTTTAATTAAAATTTTAAAATAGCAGTACAATGAGAAAAAAGATCGTAGCCGGCAATTGGAAGTGCAACACAACTGTAAAAGAAGGTGTTGAATTGGCAAAAAGTGTAAATGAACTTGTTCTGACAAGCGGGGCCAAAGATGTTGTTGTGGTACTTGGCGCACCATTTACCCATTTAACAAGCATAGTCGAGGCTGTTGATGCAGACCGCATTGATGTTTCTTCACAAAATTGTGCAGCCGAACCCAAGGGTGCTTTTACCGGTGAAGTTTCCGCTTCTATGGTCAAATCTACAGGTGCAACTTATGTGATTCTTGGACATTCGGAGCGACGTGAATATTACCACGAAACCAGCGTAACTTTGAACAAAAAACTGACACAGGTCCTAGAACAAGGTTTGACGCCCATATATTGCTGTGGAGAAGCATTGGCAATCCGCGAAGCTGGCACTCAAAATGAATATGTAAAACAACAATTGGACGAAACCATTTTTCTGCTACCATCTGAACAATTGCTTAAACTTGTAATTGCTTACGAACCTATTTGGGCTATTGGAACCGGAGTTACAGCATCAACGCAACAGGCACAGGATATGCTCTCGTTCATTAGAGGTTTGATTGCCAATAAATACAATAAGGAAGTTGCAGAAGAGATTTCGATCCTTTATGGTGGATCTTGCAGTCCATCAAATGCCAAAGATCTGTTCAGCCAACCCGATATTGATGGTGGCTTAATTGGTGGAGCCTCACTTAAAGCCCCTGATTTTCTTGCAATAATCAATGCATATTAATTTATTACAGCTTATATTTTTGACTGACCACGAATTCAAGAATTGAATTTTTAAAATGACCACGAATTCGCGAATTCGTGGTCATTTAGTTTAATATCAATGGAATATACAAAAGTCAACTGCAGTTTACAACCTGACACTGAAATTAATCGGGAAATCCTGATTGCCGAACTGGGGGATATCGGTTATGAAAGTTTTACTGAAACAGATGAAATTATTGAATCATACATTCCTTCAAATGAATTTTCACGGGATAAAATCTTTAACCTTTCCCACAATAATTATTTAAATTTCAAATTCCATTTCACAATAGAAACCATTCCCGATGAAAACTGGAATGAAATATGGGAAAAGAATTATTTTATACCATTGATAATTGCAGATAAATGTCTGATACGGGCTCCATTTCATCATGATTTTCCTCATGCTGAATATGAGATTGTCATTGATCCTGGTATGGCGTTTGGCACCGGTAATCATGAAACTACGAGTCTTATGATAAGTGAAATTTTGGAAGAACAACTGGCAGGGAAAATTGTTCTTGATATGGGTTGTGGTACAGGAATACTCAGTATCCTTGCCTCGATGAAAGGGGCAAAAAGTATTACAGCTATCGATATTGATCAATGGGCTGTAAACAGTGCAATTGAAAATTCAAAGCTCAATAGGATTGAAAATCTGGAAGTACTGTTCGGAGGAGTTGAATTAATCCAGGACAATAAATACGATTTTATATATGCCAATATTCACCGGAATATCCTTCTGCACGATATGCCACAATACTGCCAAGCGTTAAACCGAGGTGGGGAGCTAATTATGAGTGGATTTTATTTAAGTGATTTGGTTTCGATCGAAACTCGTGCAAAGGAGTTGGGATTACAACTGGTAAGGTATGCAGAGATGCTGAATTGGGCAGTTGGTGTCTTCACATCGAAATAATATCTTTCCTTCCAAGTTCAATTACTTCCAAATCTTTAATAGACGCTTTATCGATCGTGAACCGAATTATTGTCCTGATCTGATGAAACCCCTGAATTCCAGCAGCACCTGGATTAATATGCAGCAATTGATATTTCTGATCATAAATGACCTTCAAAACATGTGAATGGCCTGAAATAAATAACTGAGGAGGATTAACGGCAATTTCACTGCGTATTTCCGGTGAATAGCGTCCGGGGTATCCACCTATATGAACCATCAGAACATTAACTTCTTCACAGCAAAACCTTAATCTGGATGGATAAATTAACCTTAAATCCTTCCCATCAATGTTACCGTGCACAGCACGGAATGGCTTTGTCTGAACTAATTTCCGCGCTGTCGTTTCACTGCCTATGTCACCTGCATGCCAAATTTCATCACATTCACCACAATAGCTTAAAATCCTGTCGTCAATATAACCATGAGTATCGGATAATAATCCAATTCGAATCATAGATCAAGAATAAATTGCCTGAAAAAAAAGGAGGTTGTCCGAAAACAACCTCCTAAAAATTTTATCTAAACCTTCACCTAAGTTTAGGAAAGAAATCGAATATTATTCAATAATAATTGTTTCAGTCCTACGATTTGCCTGATGTTCAGCAGCCGTACAAGGAACTCCGTCAGAACATTTATTGGTAAGTTTGGTTTCACCAAAGGCTTGAGCATTAATTCTTGATAGAGCGATACCTTTTTTAACCAGGTAATCAATAACTGATTTACTGCGTTTTTCTGAAAGTTTCATATTGTAACTTGCAGGACCTCTTGAGTCGGTATGCGATTTAAGATCGGCATTCACAGTTGGATTAGCCAACATATCTGCTGCCAAACGATCAAGGTCAGAAGCGGCCTGAGTATTGATATCCCATTTATCGAATGCGAAATAGACTTTATAAACATTACCAAGAACAGCTGGCTTAACAACTTTCTTTTCGATCTTAGGTTCTTCCTTCTTTGGTTCCGGTTTTGGTTCCGGTTTTGGTTCTGGTTTTGGTTTTTCGATAACAACAGCTTCAGGCTTTTTCTTCTTTCCCATTAACTCCGCAAAAGTTCCAAAATTGTACCTTAAGCCAGCATATGTATAAAGCTTTGTTCCTGAAACATCCGCCAGATTATGGCCTTTTTTTATTGTTGGATCATTATCCAATGCAACTCCGTCATACCTGTCAGTATTGGTCAATGTCCATTGTGTGCCAATATCCAATTTCAATTTATTGCTCAAACGAAAAGCAATACCTGCTCCCAATGGCAAAGTAAGAGGTTGCCAGTGTGTCCTATCATCAATGGTAAGGTTTGGCAATGTCCCATTGGAAGTTGTTTTAGGTGCAATATGAGTAAAACCATAACCAACTTTTGCAAACAAATATGCTTTACGGTCAAACTTGTTTTTCGCAAACAAATTGTTGATGTTCCAAACTGTGTTTAAATCGAACTCGCCAACTCCTGTTTTAAAACTATTTGGATAAGGAATAGCTAGTGAAGGTCTATTCCAATTTGTACCAGTAAGATTGGTAAAGTTCCAGGACAATTCCATAGCAAATACTTGGGAGTAATTCTTCCTTAGCAATGCTCCCATTCCAAAATCGGTGCCTGGCGTCCAGTTTTTATAGTGCTCAAGAAAAGGTTTATATGTATTATACTCCCCGGTAAACCTTTGAACACCTAAATTGAGCCCAACCTCCCAAGTTTTTTTAAATTCAGTTTTTTCTTTGTCCTGAGCGAATGATAGCGAGTAGCACACAAAAAGCACTACAATACTTAAGCTTAGTTTTTTCATAGATAAAAAATTTTAATATTTGATTTAAGAACGTTATTACTTAATACTTCCAATTGTAATTCATTATGCAAA
>CAIYPA010000441.1 GCA_903927965.1 uncultured Bacteroidia bacterium
ATAATGATAATATAAGGATGTTCTTTTTCATTCTTTTGCAATTTTCAATTCATTTTCGTTTAAATCTTTTACTAATAGCTTTTTAATGCATTTATTAATAGCTATTTAAATTTCTTATAATTGTCTGGTTTCCCCCTTTTTGAGATTTAGCCGTGTATCTGTCCCGTTGTACCTGACGATCCCCTCTTCCCCAAGTAGTGATTTGACTGTTGCTTTGACCAGTTTGCCCTCTTTCCAGGTGATGCCGACTTCAAAACCATTTGCTGCGCGTAATCCGCTGATGGATCCATCTTTCCAGATGTCAGGCAAAGCAGGAAGGAGTTCAATAACAGGAATGATTTTCCCATCTGTTATTTTTGTTTCCTGGCTTTGCAGCAGCATTTCAATTACAGCTGCTCCTGCGCCAAAATTGCCATCGATGTTAAACGGTGGGCAGGAAGAGAGCAGGTTGGGCAGCAAGCCGGGTGTTTTCCTGTCACCCATAACAAAGAGGTTATTGAAAATCTTGTAGGCATGGTTTCCGTCTTTTAACCTTGCCCAACAGCAGGCTTTCCACGACATTGACCAACCAGTAGCCTCATCTCCACGGATTTCGAGGGTCTTTTTAGCGGCATTGAACAGCTCAGGGGTCCCCTCTTTTGAAATCTCAAATCCGGGACTTAAAGCGTAAAGATGCGAGATGTGCCTGTGTTTCGGATCAATTTCACGGTACTCCTTGTCCCATTCGAGCAACTGCCCTTTCGATCCTATTTTGTAGGGTTGCAGGCTATCCCGCTGGTTTTTGATCTTTGTGATGAACTCCTTGTCAACATCCAGTATGTTTGAGGCTTCTATGCAATTGGTAAAAAGTTCTTTGGTGATCATCAAATCCATTACTGCACCTTCACAGAATGGGGTTGTATATTTTTGACCATCAGGATAATAACCATGTTCCGGGGATGAACCGACAGGTGTCACATAATGTCCCTGATCGTTCAGGACCAACCAATGGCTCAGGAATTCGGCAGCTCCTTTGAGTTCTGGCCAGTACTCCTTTAAAAAGGCCTTGTCCTTGGAATAGCGGTAGTGCGTCCAGATTTGCTGGCAAGTCCAGCCTCCTGCCATCGGCCAGAAGGAGCAATTTGCATTGTCGACAGGCTGGGTGGTGCGCCAGATGCTGGTGTTGTGGTGGGCAGTCCAGCCAGGATAGCCAAAACTCTCTTTCACATGTTCGGTGCCATTGACTGCCATTTGCTTGACAAACCTCAATACAGGTTCGGTACATTCACCCAGGTTGGCCGCCTCTGTCATCCAGTAGTAAATTTCCGAATTGATGTTCATCGTATAGCCACTGGCCCATGGAGGGATGATTTCATTGTTCCAGATTCCCTGAAGATTGATGGGTTGTCCTCCTGCACGGGAAGCGGCGATCGTGAGATATCGGGCATATTGAAGAGCCAAGGCTGGCAGCGAAGGATCACCCCCGTTGCGATAGGCTTTCAGACGCTTGTCAGTGGGCTGTTTGCCCTGGACTGTCAGTTCCCCAAGGTTGATTTTTACCCTGTCAAAAAGATTTTGATAATCTGCCAGATGGTTTTTTTGAAGTTCACTATAGCTTTTGGAGAGCGCATTTTTCAGGTTGGCAGTTGTCTCAATGGAAGGATCCACCCCTTCCTTGCTGGGACTTTTGTCGAAACCATTGAAGCTGGTATCCATCGACAGGAGAATGGTAATTTCATCAGAACCGGAAACAACCAATTGATCCGCAATGGCTTCCAGTTTTCCACCCTGAAGGTTAACACCTACCCGGCCTTCGTAAAAGGTTCCTGCACCATTCAGTTTATCACCGTACATGACGGTCTCCCTACCGGGAATCTGAACTCCCTTTGCGTCGAACAGTTCGGGATACATCCACTCCTGCTTCCAGTCGTGCAAATTCTGGATGGTCCTACGCACTGCAAACCCCGGAGCCTGACCTTTCATCACCAAAACAGCATCTTCCGCTGCCGTTTTTGCCGTTGGATGCGCTCCTTTCAATCCTATTTTACAGGAGATGGCCCCTTTTTTGTCGGCTTTGATCTTCAATACAATCACCTTATCGGGATAACTCGCGAAAACCTCCCTGTGGTAGCCTATGTTGTTTGCTGTATAGTCAGTCTTGCAAATTGCGGTTGAAAGATCAAGTTCCCTTCTGAAACCTGTTACCTGATCAGAATGGTTAAACTCCACCTCCAGGTCACCAAATGGCTGGTAGCAGTCCTGAGCCCTACCCAGCCATTCACGGGCAACGATCTCATTGACGTGTTTCAAGTCTCCTTGTTTAATCAGTTCCCTGACTTTCTCCAGACTTTTGGTGAAATCGAGCTTTACTTTACGGCCAGGTTCACCGGAGTAAAGTGTGTTTTCATTCAATTGAAGATGTTCCTTCACAATTCCCCCATACACCATTGCGCCCAGTGTACCGTTTCCGATGGGAAGAGCCTCATACCAGTCGGTGGCAGGTTTGTCGTACCAGAGAACTGTATCACCTACGGATTTTTTCTCCTTGCAACTAATTGTAAGACAGATGGATAAAAATAAAAGAAAAAATAGTTTAGTTTTCATAAGTTACGCTTTGACTTTTGGATAAAAGATACAACTTTGCAATTGATTTTCAAGAGGATAAATAAAAATCGATCATTTTTAGGAAAAATGTCAAGAGGCTATCTCAGTATTGGGATAGCCTCTTAATGTTTAGTTTGAATACCCTGGATTCTGTTCGATTACGCCAAAAATATTCCTTGCAATTTCAGTGTACGGAATTGGCCACAGGTTATGGTGGGCATCGATCGTTACTCCACTATAAGGATTGTATTTTTTATCTCTTTCGGCAAGTTTGCCGAGCCGGCAGAGTGTGACCATCCTTAGCTCTTCGCAGTAGAGTTCCCTCAAACGCTCGTCAAGCACATAATCAAGCGTTGCCTGTGCGGCAGAGATGGGGGTTGCCCCGGCCCTGTTCCTGACAGTATTGATATCTGCTGCTGCAGCTGCAACATTGCTTTTCCCAATATACGCTTCCGCCCTGAGAAGATAGGTTTCGGATAACCTGAAAACATACTCATCCTTGAAGGTATTGGC
>CAIYPA010000442.1 GCA_903927965.1 uncultured Bacteroidia bacterium
TCCAAATATTATGGATATCTTTAAAATCGCAGGCACGTAACCCAAAGAAGGTTTATTCGATGGACACAGGTTTTATCTCAGAAGTTGCAACCCTTTTTACCGACAACCTGGGACAAAGGTTCGAAAACCTGATTTTCCTGCACCTAAGGCGCAAATTCGACAAGCTTTACTTTTTCAAGGAAAAAGGAGAATGTGATTTCGTAGCCCTGAATCTCGACAAAGTGGAGGAATTGGTACAAGTTTGCTATCGGATAGACGACATGAACTTTCAAAGGGAATATTCGGGGTTAGTGGAAGCGATGAAATTCTTTAAAAAAGCAGAAGGGTTGATCGTTACTTTTTACCAGAAGGATATTTTTGAAAAGGATGGACTTACGGTAAGGTTGGTTCCGACAAACGAATACCTGTTTTAATTGTAATTGCTGCAAACACCGATGAAATCATGAATGTATTGATTATTGGCGATTTAATATCAATAGGTTACACACTAATTCATTGAGGAAATTAACAAAGTGCTTAAAAAATAATTCAATCAATATGAGAAAATATATTTTTATTTCAGTTTTTATTAGTCTGTCTTTCAGCATTATGGGTCAAAATCCCAAATCCTATTGGAACTCAAATATTCCGTTGAACTCCTATCGGATACCCCCTGCACCTGCCGGAACGAAGATCAAATTTACAGATCTTGACAAGGACGGCGATCCTGATGTCTTAGAAACGTTGACAATCAACAATACGCCAATCAGGTGGATCGATGATGATGATGACATGAAGTGGACTGATACAGAAGGTGATACTGACAATGATTGCCTGATGGTTGACAGGGACAAGGATGGTAGGTTCGGTAGCTACAACGACCTTGTGATCGACTGGAACGACACAAATAACGACGGCAAAGCCGATATGCAGGTGGTGGTTGACTATGTCGCCAAAGACAACAAATCAGCCTGGGGACCTGGGCATTATATGTGGGTGCTGGATACCGATGTCGATAATATATTCAATTATATTGACTGGAATACTTTCCAGTTGAGGTGCTGGGTACACAATGGGCAGTCAGATTTTTTTGAAGATTACCATGGGAAAAGCATGTTCCTGAAGATGCACACCACCACCGATAAAATGAACGATGTGCGCCTGAACTGGGAAAATCCATTTCTTTTTTATGATCCCGACCACGATGGGCTGACAGAAATGGCAATCCGTTTGTGCGATTCACCTCCGATTGTGAATGACAGGACACTTCCGAATACTCCTGAAAATATGAAGTTAAGCGGAAATATCGACTGGGCTTCGCTTTCCTTCGACCTCGACAATGACAATGCAGTGCAAAATGAGTTTGATTTGGATATGACCATCCATTTCCGTGGCGGAGGTTTCAATTACATGGATCAGGTACATCCGTTCAACAACATGCGCGGACTTCCTGCAGCCGATACGATGTTTATGGACCCACGCTGGCGGCAGATCTCGGAACTGATCTATCCGGACCATCAATCGGCATGGGACCTTGTTTTCAACCGGGGCAAATGGAAATCGGTTTACTTCACCTTCGACGAGGACGATGATTGTAACCGTTGGGAACGAGTCGAATTGTACGAGCCCAAAAATATGTTTGCCATAGGTGCCCGAAAAGGCGGTATCGACAACAATGCCCAGGCTGATGCCTCCGGCGACAGGGGTGAATGGGACATGGACAATTCAGGAAAAGGAAACCTATATGTCGGTAAATTCGATGGCAGGATCCACCTTTATGGCGCGGAATGGGGTTGTTGGCGGATCGATCAGAATGCTTTTAGTTATCAGGGATTTGGTGGATTGTATGATGGTTATGGAAGTGGAAGGTTGCAAGTTGAACCCAAAGTATTCTCAACACTGAAGTATTCAGATACCGACAACAATGGTTTTTTGGATGAGATATCGTATGATCTCGACGGTGACACGATCTTTGAACATACTGTTTCCCTGAAAAAACTGGGCATTGACGATCGCAATAAGGTAATCAATACTGCTGCAATGAGTTATAAGGACCTTGTTTCACTGAATACGGAAGTATCCGATCATATGTGGAAAAATGCCCTCGACGCTTGTGCAATTGCTGAAAAAGCTGGCATCAACTTGAGTTGGTACAGTCTGATGCGAAATCCTAAATCAACCCAGCAAAAATACAGCTATGGTTATTGGCTGCAACTTTATCTTTATCACGACTTGATGGAACTCGGCCTCAACAAAAAGGACAACACATTTCTTGGCCGGTTGGATAAAGCCTATTTTAGTGGGAACTGGAAGGGGATTGGTAAGTTGATTTTGTAAAATAGAGCGGGAGACGGGACTCAAACCCGCGACCCTCAGCTTGGAAGGCTAATGCTCTATCAACTGAGCTACTCCCGCTTGTAATTGGTTCCTGAAGGTGAAAATGTGGGGAGAGCA
>CAIYPA010000443.1 GCA_903927965.1 uncultured Bacteroidia bacterium
ATTGCCTGGGTTGCCGATGTTCCCAACAGCAGTGATAAGTACCTTGCTGTTTTTAATGCTTCCGATAAGGACCAACCCGAACAAGCAATTCCGGTTTCGCTTGAGCAACTTGGATTCAAGGGGACCTGTGTGGTCAGGGATCTTTGGGCAAACAAGGTTGTTGGAAAGTTTACCAGTGAATTTGCGCCCGTCATCAGGAAACATGCATCGGGGTTGTATAGGGTAAAGGGAAATAAATAGAAATACAATTGAAATATAAAAGAAATAAATAGACAGAAATACAATTGAAATAAATAGAAATATTTGTATATAATTGAATGTTAAATACTTAATAAATTATTGAATTCAACCATTTCATAAAAGTATCAAAAAAATGACAAGACTATTTTTGGGATTTTGCCTGATTTTTGTTTCAGGATTTCTGAATGCTCAGACCAAATCGGAAAAGCCTTTTTGGCTGAATGAGTGGATCAATGAAGAAAACAGGTTGCCGATGCACGCTTCCTATTTTACTTTTGAAAATGAACAACTTGCAAAAAAGGGCGACTGGAAACAATCGGCCAATTATCAAAGTATCAATGGAGAATGGAAATTTAAGTGGGTAGAAAAACCTGCCGACCTTCCAGCCAATTTTGAATCGGCAAGTTTTAATGATTCAGGCTGGGACAAATTCAAAATTCCGGCAACATGGGAAGTCAACGGATATGGATACCCGATCTATGTGAATGTCGGTTATGAGTTTCAAAACCTCACAAGGCCAACACCACCCATCGTTCCTTTGTCATTCGACCCTACTGGTGTTTACAGGCGCGAAATCACCATAGCTGACAACTGGAAAGGGAAACAGGTTGTCCTTCATATTGGTGCCGCGAAATCGAACCTGATGGTTTGGGTCAACGGAAAATATGTCGGATACGGTGAAGATGGTAAATTGCCGCAGGAATTTGATGTTACACCTTTCCTGACTCCTGGCAAGAACCTGATTTGCTTGAAGGTAATGCGTTGGTGCGATGGAACTTACCTCGAAGGGCAGGATTTCTGGCGTATCAGTGGCATCAACCGCGATTGCTACCTTGTTGCCCGCAACAAAACGAACATCAACGACTATTTGATTTCATCCGACCTGGATGCCAACTATAAGGACGCTATCCTGACTGCAAATGTGAAATTGAACCAGGCTTCCACTGCAAGCGCACTTGTGCAATTGTTTGATGGTGAAAAGGTTGTAAAAGAAGCAATCCTCTCTTTTAACAACGAATCGGAAAAGAAGGTTTCAATCCCGGTAGCCCAACCCAAATTGTGGTCTGCCGAAAGCCCCAATCTCTATAAAGTATTGATCACACTGAAAGACCAGTCGGGATCAATCCTTGAAGTGATCCCACAGCAAACCGGTTTCAGAAAAGTAGAAATTAAAGACGGTTTGTTTCTTGTGAATGGCAAGGCCGTACTGATTAAAGGAGCCGACAGGCATGAAGTTGACCCTGTTGCCGGGCAGACCATTTCAAAAGAGTCGATGCTGAAAGATGTCCTTTTGATGAAACAGTTCAATATCAATGCAGTGCGTACCAGCCATTATCCAAACGACGAATATTGGTACCAACTGTGCGACGAATATGGGATTTATGTGGTTGACGAAGCCAACAATGAGTCACATGGTATTGGTTATGATATCACTGTAACGATCGCCAATCAGCCATCATGGAAAGATGCCCATATGCAGCGCGTATTGAGGATGTATGAACGTGACAAGAACCACGCTTCGGTTGTAACCTGGAGCCTTGGAAACGAAGCCGGAAATGGTTATAACTTTTATGAATGTTACCTTTGGTTGAAGGAACACGATTCTTCACGTCCGGTGCAATATGAGCAGGCCGTTAGCGGAAGGAACTATGCCACGCAGTTCAACACCGACATTATCAACCCAATGTACCCTTCACCAGAGAGCATGGTCGATTATGTGAGCAAGACACCAGTTGCTTTGAAGCCATTTATCATGTGCGAATATGCTCACGCGATGGGAAATTCGATGGGCAACTTTAAAGATTACTGGGACATTATTCGTGGCAACCCAAAACATTTCCAGGGTGGATTTATCTGGGATTTTGTCGATCAGGGTTTGCAGAAATTCAATGCCAAAGGGGATACCATTTATGCCTATGGTGGCGATTACGGTCCAGCCGGTACACCAAGCGACAACAATTTCCTTTGCAACGGGATATTTTACCCGAACAGGACACCCAACCCACACGCATGGGAAATGAGAAGGATCTATCAGAATATTCACACTAAATTGGTGAACCAGAATACTGTTTCCGTTTATAACGAGAATTTCTTTGTTGACCTTGCCGATGTAAGGATGGATTGGAA
>CAIYPA010000444.1 GCA_903927965.1 uncultured Bacteroidia bacterium
GGTCATCCAGGTAGATGGTTTGATTTTTATAGGTCGAAATTGAAACGATATTCTTTATGGCCGTTTGAGGGTAGGACACGTCCGGGATCAAGCCACCTGAATAAAACAGAGAACCATTATCCGGGACAAAAATCTTGTTATCCGATAAAATCCTGATTTGTGCATCCCGATTGGAGGAGATGGCAGTAAGCCGACCTGGGATTCGATTTTCAGCAAGATAATACTTAATACTATAGTCCTGTAAATAAGGGGTATCCTGATAAACAGGCTGGCCTTTGTTATTAAAATGTGATGGCAGCGTATTGGTATTCTTATCAGCACAACCTGTAATCATCATACATGAAGACAAGACGAGTAAATATTTCAATACACTGTTTCTCATTTTAAGGATTAATTACCGATCTTAACAAAGAAACATGATTTGCGATGTGTAAACTTATCCTATTTTATTCAAATTGCATGATTTTTTAACCGGATCACCCTGCCATGACCCACCATATTGAATTATAGAGTTAAGATTATTTAGCTTTTTAGGTGAATTTAGTATGCATGTCCCCAAGATTCCCATTTTATTTCAGTTAAAATTCCACAACGATCCGACAAAAACCCATTGAAACCATTCATCAGATATCACTATGTTTGATTAATTAACTGATCTATTGAAATGTAAAGAATGATGCCAATTTTTTAACCGTCTGGGAAATATCCAAAACCAGTGCGATAATCTGTCATTTCGCTTTCATTGAAACAGATCAGAAAATTATATAATACGCTAATATTCTGATATATGTATAAGTTTTTTTTGGGATTTATATTGTTCACCTCCTTATTGATAAGCACTTATGCCTATTCACAAAGTCAGGATAAGCCACGCGATGGGAAAATATTGGAGGGCGAAAAATGGTTGCCGTTCAGTTATCCAAAAACGGCTGATTTTTATGTCGCTGTCAATGGGGACGATCATTGGTCGGGTACTTTGTCAGAACCAAATTCCAACAGGACCGATGGCCCTTTTTTAACTATAGGTCGGGCGCAACAGGCTGTACGTGAACTTAAAGCAAAAATATATCTGCCAAAAGGTGTCCCTATTGAGAAACGATGGATCGGAACTACACACCCTTTCGGCAGTGGGAAGGATATTCTAGTCTATATCCGTACAGGGAATTACTCATTGAGCAAACCCCTAATTTTCAGGCCTTTGGATGGTGGCGAACGGATCGAAACCAACCTTCCGACCGGTGCTTTTGAATACCACAAGCTCAAGGACCACTATGTGACTTATGCAGCTTATCCTGGCGAAAAACCTGTCATTTTGGGTGGTATTCCGGTAACGGGATGGAGAAACAATGGAAAATTCTGGACGGCTAAGTATGATGCAGATACTGCTGCAATGCTGGTCGTGAACGGTAAACGGCAAATCCTGGCCCGTACCCCAAACGAAGGTTATTTTGTCCCTCCCGCCATTTCAAAATCAACAGGGGAGCTTTTCTTTAAAAAAGGGGAGCTTAAACCGTGGAAAGAGATGGAGAACAACCGGATTATTATGCTATTGCGTTGGCATACCGGCATCAATACAATTGTGAAAGTGGATGAAAAAACAGGGGTGGCTACTTTCAAAACACCTCAGGAAGGGGTTGTGATCGTTCCGCCACGCTATTATGTCGAAAATGTGAAGGCACTGCTCGATTCCCCGGGAGAGTGGTTTTTCGATAAAAAACTTAAAGAGATCAGCTATATCCCTGCCAATGGAATGGATGACCCCAATCAGGCAAACATCGAAGTCCCGGTAATCAATCAATTGGTGGATGTTCGCGGAAAGTTGGGTCAACCCGTCCGTAATTTGCGCTTCTACGGACTTACTTTTGAAGGTGCAATTACAGGTAAAAGTGTCAATAAAATCAATACTGATGGCGTTGATGGCGAGACAGGCGTTTTGGAAACTCCTGCCGCTTCGAACAGTGCAGTGAGCTTTGAGTTTGCCCACGCCTGCGAATTCGTGGATGGTGAAATCAGGTCGTGTAATGGAACAGGAATCTCAGTAAAACAAGGTTGCTACCAGACCCAAATCCTTCGGAACAAGCTTGAAACCCTTGACAATGGCGGGATTTATGTGGTAGGTGCTGCCAATCCCGGAAACGGAAAAGAGATCATCAGGGAGACAATCCTTTCATACAACGAACTTTACGATTGCGGTGGCATCAACATCATAGCCAACAATACGTTAATGACAACCATTTCGCACAATTACATCACAAAAACCAGGGGGCGTTATGGGATTGATGTGGGTGGCTGGTCGAATATTGAGGAGGCGATTGACGGCGGGTATGTGGTGGAATACAACCACCTCGAAGATGTACAGCGTGATGCGGACGATTCGGGAGCGATCAAAACTGCCGGAATGACGTTCAATTCCATTGTACGCAGGAACCTGATCCACAAGGTCAATGCGGGGTTTTTTAACGACAACGTAGCTTTCTGGTTCGATAACATGTCGATGTGCTGGACTTCTGAAGAGAACATCTATTATGACCTTGAACAGGGCGAAATGAAACTTTGTGCAGCCATGATCGAGGACAACATCTACAGGAACAATTTCAAGATTGAGGTTCCAATTTCTGCACCCGAAAAAATTCTGGAAGGAGACCCTGATTTTCACGTCAGTAACCTTAAAATTGAAGCAGGTGGAAAATCATCCTCGGGTGTTGTTGCGACCGGAAGTGTCCTTCATCTTTTTGCCGATGTTCTGAACAGAGGTTCATCAGGAATTGCTACTGTTGAACTCTATCTGGATGGGAAAGTTTATCAACGAAAACCCTTTCCTGTAATCAGGAACAATACACGAAAAATAGAATTTGAACTTCGGATATATGATGCAGGCGAGCACCAATTGGCCATCGGGTCAACCCCTTACCAGTCAGTAAAAATCGAAGGGAATAAACCAACCGTTGTTTTTGAGAATTTTAATCTATCCGCAGACCGTATGCTCAAAGGCGAGAAGCTCAAGGTTACGGCAATGGCCAGAAACCTGACCTCCTTCCTTCAAAAACAAGTGGCCACATTGTTCATTGACAATCAAAAAGTTGAAAGCAAGGCCATTGAACTTAAAGATAAAGAGTCTCAGGGAATTATCTTTTATACTGAACCTTCCATTGGAAACCATCTGATCCGAATTGAAAACAGTGCAGAGAAAAGACTTAATGTTTTTGATACTGTGACTCTTGATCTTTCAAAGTTGGTGGTTCACCAATACTGTTCCGTAAAGGCAAAACCCTATGAAATTGTGGCTGACCCAAAATTAAACAGGTTTAAAATCACTGCAGGTGGTTCCGACTTTTACCATGCAGAAGATTCGTATGCTGCTGCTTACCTGAAAGGGATCAAAGGTGATTTTGTCGCGACAGTGAAAATCAACCAGTTTGGGAACCGGACGCATGAATGGTTTCGGTCCGGATTGTTTGTGCGCAACGATATTGCACAAAGCTTTGATGTCCAGCCAGGTAGTAAAGGGTCGGTTTTGGTTTTCGGAACACCCGGAAGGGCAGGGATCGAATATGATGAATTTGCTAATGGTTGTATGCACAAGGCAAGCAGTCAGAACCTACCTGAAAATTCCAAAACCCCGATCTATCTGAAAATTGTACGGCATGGGAATAGCTTTAGCGGTTACATCAGTCTTGACGGGAAAAACTGGATCATTGAACGTCACACGACCGAAATCCCAGGAATTGCAGAAGCAGTCGATCTTGGTTTAGCCGCCGGTGGACCCGACAAACAGCAATATTGGGTGGAGTTTACAGATTGGAAAATTGAAGTGGCGAAATAAGCTTAGGTAAGCCTTTGCGTAACCTTGCGAACTTTGCGAGACACAAAAAAAGCCAAAATTCTCGCGCAAAGCCCGCCATGACCGCAAAGGATCTAATAAACAAATCTTTGCGTCTCTTCGCGTACTTTGCGAGATATTAAAAGTAGCCAAAATTCTCGCGCAAAGCCCGCCATGACCGCAAAGAATCTATAAACAAATCTTTGCGTAACCTTGCGATCTTTGCGAGACATAAAAAAAACAGTTGAAAATTTATTTATGAAAACAAACGGAATCCTACTGATTATCATCGCCTTGCTCCTGAACCTTTCATGTCAAACCACCAAATCGCCCGAGGATGTCTGGAGCTATGCACAAAAGAGAAAATCCGATTTGCAACTGGGCGTTTACATTATTGCCCAAACAGTCGAAAAGATGTTTACGACTGAAACCGGACGGCGCGAAGCAATCTCTGTTTTAAAATGCAATGGGATCACGAAAGTTTATTTGGAAGCGTACCGAAGCGGGTTTGTGGTCAAACCAGAGTTGTTGAAAAGCAGTGCTGAATTTCTGAAAAACAATGGTTTTGAGGTTGTTGGAGGAATTGCGACAGTTCCGGGACCAAACTTTGGCGTTGCACAGGAGGGGCCCCTCACCTGGTTCAACTGGCAAAATCCCAAGACACAGAACGATTTGCGCAAAGTGATGGAAGATGCAGCACCCATTTTCGATAAGTTTATTGTTGACGATTTCCTTTGCACCGGCGATACAAGCCTCGAATCGAAAACCGCAAAAGAAGACAGAAGCTGGTCGGAATACCGCAGGGCACTTTTGACCGAACTCTCTGAATCTGTTTTTATCAAACCTGCCAAAGCCAAAAACCCGAATATCAAGATCATCATCAAATACCCGCAATGGTACGACCGGTTTCATCTGTTCGGTTACGACCTATCCACAGAACCGGCTTTGTTCGACGGCGTATGGGTCGGTACGGAAACCCGTGGGCAATATACACAGCGTTACGGATTTGTGCAACCTTATGAGGGGTTTGTCAATTATCACTGGATCTCCACTTTGGCAATGGATAAAATTGGCGGGGCATGGTTCGATCATGGGGATTGTACCGATGTGGATTTCATCGAACAGGCTTATCAGTCGGTGCTTGCAGGCGCGAAGGAGCTCGTGATGTTCAACTTCGACAGTTTTGTTGCCGGCCATCCAGGACATCACCTGTTAAGAAATGATTTTGAAATACTTGCGAATTTGGCAGCTGAAGTTGCAAAGAATCCCGTTGAAGGAGTTGTTGGGTACAAGCCGGTCAACAGCAATGCCGGCGGCGATCTTTACATCATGGATTACATCGGGATGTTGGGGATTTCTCTGGTCCCGGCATCCTCATACCCTGAAAAAGCAAAGGTTGTTTTCCTTCCAACTCAAGCTGCTGCCGATCAGGATATTCTTTCAAAAGTTAAAGCTTCTCTCGATCGGGGTTCAAAGATTATCATGACTACCGGATTTCTTGCCAATGCAAAAGATGGCGAAAAGTTGGCCCAACTGGCAGGGATCAAATGGCCATTAATACTGGAAACAAATATAACAGAATCGGTTGTTTATGAAGGTGTTGATCAAAAGATCGCATTCCCGCTTACAACGGATTACAACATAATTCCTGAACAATCAGAGATCTTACTTTTAACTTCGGGTGCTGCAAGACAACCTTATTTTCTCAAGAATATGTCTAAAAATATCTATGTACTTAATTCACATACCTTTAATCAAAAAGACTTTGATGCTGTTGGCGAAGTGTTGTTGAGTCCGCGGCAATTGGGAATCCTCGAACTTCCAAAAGCGTGGGCAAACACAATTAGAAACGCATTCCGGTCAGATGATGAACCGGTTATTGATGCCCCAACCCGTGTTTCTGTGCAGAAACTTTCCAACGGAAGTTTGGTTGTCCACAACTACAATCAGAGCAAAACAACTGTTAATTTTACTTTCCCGAAAGGAGGGGATTATTTTGACGGATTTACAGGTTCTGCAATTCAATTCAATGGGAAAGAATGCAAACTGGAAATGGGCCCAAGATCCCGGATCTGGTTCAGAAAAACCAATCAATAGATTTTTAACAACCTTGGTGTGACATTTGGAACCGACATCTACATAAAAAAGATATTTTTATAGGATTATTCCAACTGACATAATAACAAAATTTGTGAACATGAAAAAAACTGATCGTAGGGAATTTATCACCAAATCGGCAATAACCGGAATTGGTTTGGGTTTAACCGGTAGCGTAATGGGCAATCCATCTCAAACAGTTGCAAGTACAGGAACCAAAGTTGGGATTATCGGCCTCGATACATCCCACAGTGTAGCCTTTACAAAAGCTTTGAACAACCCTCAGGCGGGCGAGGAATTCTCAGGTTATAAGGTCGTTGCGGCCTATCCGAAAGGGAGCAACGACATTGAAAGCAGTGTTTCAAGGATTGCTGGTTATACAACTGAGGTGAAGGCACTTGGCGTGGAGATTGTGGATTCCGTTGCCGATTTGCTCACCAAAGTTGATGTGGTAATGCTCGAAACCAACGATGGACGTTTGCATCTGGAACAGGCTTTGCTGGTCTTGAAAGCTGGTAAACGGATGTTTATCGACAAACCGATGGCGGCATCTCTTGCCGATGCAATCGCGATCTTTAATGCAGCAAAAAAATACAACGTTCCGATCTTCTCTGCCTCTTCGCTCCGGTACATCAC
>CAIYPA010000445.1 GCA_903927965.1 uncultured Bacteroidia bacterium
GGGTCACAGAGGATTCACAGAGATAAACAGAGTTCTCGATAAACTCTTCCGCTTTATTCATTCGTAATCATTAATAAATCAATTTAATCTTGTTAACAATGGCAAAAAATATCGTTCGTGGTTATTACGATGAGTCGTATCCACCATTACCAACCAAATGGACCCTATTCTGGCGCCGAAACCTGTTGTGGCAGGCCTGGCGTTTTGTCGCCCTGAATATCAAAATGATGCGGATTATTGTTGGGGGGCATTCGTAATGGTATCCGTCATATTTTGATCGCATATTTCTGACATTCCCTCCATACGTCCCAATAATTTTTGTCCATCAAAAGACATTGACGGGCAAATGCCCCGCTTCGATCATATATTTTCAATAACAGCAGAAAGAAAAGCGATGTCAACACACTTGTATCATTTTCGTTCTCAATCCATTTTTCGAAATTTGGATGAATAGAATGGCCTTTTTCTTTGATCCTACCCGTTATTTTTTTTAGTTTTTCTTCTTTGGTGAGGGAATAGATATAGAGGACATCATCCCTATTTTTATCATCATGAATAATTTTCCACAAATCATCCTGGAGTTTATCAATTGTTCCAGGAATATCCATAAAGGAAGGATTCCTGGTTAGTGCTTTAATTACAAAAAAACGTTCGGGTTCATCATATTGTTGAGCATATTTTTCGATGCTACCCGATAATTGCAGCTCTTTTTCATCTTTATCTCCTTCTTCTTCGTAATTGTTCCCAATGGTTTGATTTTCTGTGGAAGAAACTTTTTCGTATAAAAGCTGATATGAATCAACATTCTTTTCTATCCATTTATCAATTATTTCGAGGAAAAATTTTCCATTTTGGGGATCGTGGTACATAAATGCCTCGAATAACTGTTCTTTGTTCGCATAAATTGGACAAATGTCAACCCGGTTTCCACTAATTCTCATGATACTTCCAAACAAATCTTCAACACCTGTTTCCAAAGCATTTTTATTGGTATAGAACCTTTCCAATTGTTCACGTTGTACAGGTGTCCACAATACATATTCGTCGAGCAAGTTTTTAAGGATTATTGTATAGTCGTATTTTCCTGCATTTTCGATATTTTTCTTGTTTTGATCATCCAACAAAAGAATTTCCTTGCTTCTTGCGATCAATTTTAATGTGCTTTCAATATCCCTTGTGGCTGCTATCCAAGGATTTAAGATGTCGAAAAAACCGAATGTGCCGAAATAGCTTTTGGATAAAACCTCAGAATAATATTCAAAAGCAGGTTGATAGCCAATCTGTTCGATTGCAAAACCCATATTTTTTTTGAATTGCTTCAAATACAACATATCCATCCTTCCTACAAGATCTTTTTTGTTATCATAGTAATCTTCAATTGTTTGAAGCAACCTGATTTTATCGAAATAAATTGGGTTGTCAAATTTTTCGTGAAAAAGATATTCCAACCATTTCTTTGTTTCGTGGATGTCTTCTGGATCATTTTCCATTGAGATTAAAAAAGCCCTGCCTGGTAAAAGGTTTTCGGCCATAATTCCAATTGCCAAAATGGCATATTGATACAAGGCACCATCTGTGTCGATATAATCGTGATGGAATTTACAACCGTTTGCTTCGGGCGGATATCCCGAAAAGTCAAATACTTCTGGAATAAACCATGTTATTGGTTTGGAAATTTTAGCTTCTTTTCCAGTAAGACCTTTTGCTACTTGTGTTTCCCAGCTTGAATATATGCGGATAGTTGATCTTGCAGAAAAGCTCATTTGGTCTCCCCAAAACGAAATGTGTTCATCGGCAGTGCCAATATCCACAGTCAAATCAAGATGTGTTTTATCCAATTCAGGTGAAAATCCGTTATAACTTTCTATTCGTTCCAATTTTAACGGAAATGAAGTAGCAATTGTTAGTATCCTTTGATAAACACAGTCCCAATCTTTTTCTGATATTTTTGATTTTTTGAAAAAAATTTGTATCATCCTGCCATTGAGCTTATTATAATAGGATTTCAGTAATACTTGCATTTATATTTTTACAGATTTGATCAACTGGTAAATCGTTTGGATCGTCACCGAAAGGATCTTCGATTTCGACACCAATTTCATTGATACCCAGAAGGATCAAGGTAAGAAAACCCATTACCGGGATTGCGATCCATCCAAATTTGTCGTTTAGCCCAAAAGGCAGAGCCAAAAAGTAGATCATGACAAATAATTGTAGATGAGATGCATAGGCAAAAGGTACGGGAGTAAACCTGATCCTCTCCATGCCCCCCATGTTATTGACCATATTCGAGATTTCCTCATAAATAGAACGGAATTCAGGGACCCTATCCAGGTTTTTCAGTCTGACCGTTTCGATTTTGGAACGTATCAACTTCATTACCGCATTGGGTACATGTCCTGATTTGAAAACAATGTTTTTGTATTCCTCTTTGAGCATGGGAAGGTGTTCTGGCTTGACCCCATCCCGAAGCCTCTCTTTAACAGCATAATGGAACGAAGTGATTAATTCGGTAATATCCTTCCGTGTCTCTTCGTCATCATTGGGAATAAGGGTATTGAGGGTAAAGGCGATGTTCCGGCTTGCGTTGACATTTGACCCCAATAATTTTCGCCCTTCCCACCAACGGTCATAGGAAGTATTGGTCCGAAAAACCAGCAGCAATCCCAATGCGAGGCCAATCACATTAAAAACCACCATGTCCACCTTGACCTCTGCCGGAAGAATAGCTTCCTGGTATAAAAAAGTAATTACGGCAGTCCAAATGACATATAGTGTTACCCTGAGCCAAACTCCTTGTATAACAGATCCTTTCCAAACAAAGATGTGTTTATGCCAGTGCCGGTTATTGTATTCGATCATAATTTTAAAGTTTTATTTAGTACAAATATGGCAAAAGTTTTTTTATTTATCCATGTCATCCTCCGGGAGGGTAAAAAATCAAGGGACATTCACAATAATAAATTTCGTCACAAAGTTTTAAAAGTTGAGGTAAGACAACAATCAATATAACAGCACTTTCACGCTCAGTACCTGTCATTGCGCGGAGTGTGGCAAAGGACAAAATCTGAATGATAATTCTGTTGCACTCCAAAGCAATCTCAAAATAAGAAGCACTATGCCAAAAACAATGTTTAGGATTGTGCCATAACCCTTAAAGCGGCATTTCATCTCCGTCCGAAGGGAGCTTATCTCTTTTCCGGACCTTCGATCGCGGACGGTTTTTGTTTTACCATTTTATTCTGGGTTGCGCGACCCTTTTACCCTGGGTGGCACGGCACTTTTATCCTGGATATCGCGGTTCTTTTTCCCCGGGTAGGCGGTCCTGATATCCTTCGATCTTTGAAGGGGTATTTACTCTGGATCGCTTACCCGGGGTTATTATTGGGCTTCCCTTACAGGGAAGGGACCGCAGTCGGATTTTGAAAGGTTTCCAAAGCGGATTACATTTTTGAAATCCGAATGAACTCGTATCACTAAACGCTACTCCGCTAGGAGTGAAATATTTGTAGAAAAGATGATTAACCCATCAACCAGCGGCGCAATCAGAAGGTTGTTAAAAGAGTGAACGATCCATGCGCCGCAAAACAAAGGCAGGTTGATATTCAAACTTGTGGATTACGCCACAAAGTTTTATAAGTCGTAGCGGGATAACAAACAATATAACAGCACTTTCTCTCTCATGACCTGACATTGTGCGGAGTGCGGCACTTGACAGAATATGAAAGATAATCAACTGCACGACAACTTGTTCCGATTTATCGGAAAAGCAATCCCATACTAAGAAGCACTGTGCCAAAAATAATATTCAGTATTGCGCCACAACCAATTAAGAGGTTTGTAATCCCCCGTCCGAATGAAGATTTGCCCTTTTCCAAACTTTCGTGCGCGGACGGTTTTCGTTGATGTCCTTTTACCCTGGGTGGCGCGGTCCAAGGAATTTCTTTAGCATTGACAGGGCTTTGGTTCGGGACCGCTTATCCAGGGCTATTGATGTTTATCCCCTTCGGGGAATTGACCGTGGAAGGATTTTGAAACTCTTCCAAAATGTTGAAATTAAATTAATCCATTTTAACCTGCTAAATTACATGTATTTTGAAAGGAAAAACAACTTTAGGATGCGGTGTCCCGGTGACTTAAAGAAATTGCCTGCACGAAGATCAACCGTAATTTAGTCACCCGGACACTAAATCATGATTCGGAAGTTCTTTTTTTAGCAAAGTTAAAATTAAAGAACTGAAAATAAGGTAAAAAGGTTTCACATTAAGTAGAAGTTAATAATAGAAATATTTCTATCTTTGTGTTGTTTTTCAACCAAGAACATGAAATCAAGTGAATTAAACAGGCTTATCCTCAAATTAAAAAGGAAATGGGTTTAAAATAACCTTATAAAAGTCAAGTAATGAAGACGATAGAAGCAATAATAGAACGGGCATCAGATGGGACTTATAGTGTTTATTGCATCAATGAAATGTTTTCTGGCATGGGGGATACTGCCGAAAAAGCAAAAGCGGACATGATGGGGTTAATGAAATTTTGTAAAGAGACAGCCATTGAGGACAACCGTTCATATCCCGATTTTTTGAATGAAAAATATGAAGTGGTTTACAAATTTGATACCAAAAGCCTGCTGGAATACTATGCAGGTGTGATTACACCGGCTGCCTTGGAAAGGTTATCTGGAATACACCAAAAACAATTGTGGGGTTACTTGCATGGAAAGTCAAAGCCACGGAAACAACAGGTCGAGAAAATCGAAAAAGCCTTGCACAACTTAGGGGCTGAATTGATGGCAATATCGCTGTAAAATTTTGTAAATCAATTCATCTGTACCATTTTCACAATTATTAAGTTTGTACAACGAAGACGTTTCAAAGAAAACATTCATAATTCTTTACGCCTTTTTTGTCTATATTGGCCTTTCTAATTTTAAATGTCCATTATAATATGTTCCTGTTATCGTTGTCATTATTCGCTTTTTTTACGAAGGTACGAATTTAAGATTGTACATCAAAGTTATAATCTGGCAACTTGCAACTGATTGCTGGTAACTGGCTTTCTATGTTTTGTTTTAATCTTAAACTTGGGGTTTAAGACCTTATTCTGTTAATTTTGCAAGAATTGATGTTATTTTTGCTTTTACGAATTCATCAATCACTCCCATTCTAAGTTCAACCAGGTCTTTCTCCAGTGTCGCGATTTTATGCACCCTAATTGTAGATGGCAATTTTAATCCTGATTTTTGCCAGTTGGTAAAATAAACATCATTTTGGGAGTTATAGATTTGACTGGTTATTCGGCAAACTATAATATCGCCATCGTTGTAGTCATTAATAATCAGTGCCGGTCTTCTTTTGAATGTCTTTCCATCTGTAAACGGGAATCGCAACAAAACAACATCGCCAAAATTCAGTTTATCCATTGGATTAGTAGTTATCGTATATCGAATCAGATTCAGCGTATCCTTCTAAAAAGTGATCCTTCACAGTTTTGTCAAAAACCATGTCTTCGCGTTTGTCAATATCGTCTATTAAAACGATTACCCTAATATCATTATTTCTATTGGTACTCAACTCCAGTTGAACTCCAGCAGGTATTTGAATCTGGTCGTTTTTAATTTTTGTTTTAAACTCGATTGCTCTCATTGTCATTTTGTATTTTTTTTTACAAAGGTACAAATTTAAGATTGTACATCAAAGTATAATCTGGCAACTTTGAAGCTGGTTGCTGGCTTCTAGCTGCTGGCAACTGGCTACTTGCATCTGGCTGTTCGCAACTTGCTACAGTCAAAAAGCATTTGGAAGTTGTGGTAGGTCATTCGACATATAATGAAAGCTATTTGCAATTTGAAGTCCCTTACTTTAAACTTGAAGTCCCTTACTTTTAAAAACTTGACACCTACTTTAAACTCTTGATCCTTTATTAAAAAAAATACTCTTCAACTTTTAAAATTCAGTACCTTATTTTTAAAATAAACTCGTTTACTTTTAAAATATAGTCGTTTACCTTTAAAAAAAAGTCCTCTACTTTTAACTTATAGATGGACAGACATAACTTGCGGCAACTACTCATAAATTTCAGGTGGCAATACATTAATTAAAGGATGCTATCGTAAATTGCAAGTTGCCGTTCATTACCATTGAGTTCCAATAAAAAGCTTCTATACCTTCAATCAATATCACGTTATTTTATTCATTTTTTGCCTGATTCTCATGTAAATAGCAATAGCCACTTGTGTTTTTTGTTTTGTTCTTGCACTGTCTCCCGGTTTTGGTTACTCCCTTGCATTGAACGGTTAAAGACGATACTGCCCTTTGTTCGGAAGTATTCGAGCTTGTCCAGGTCCACAATCGAAGGCTAACTGTGCTTTCAAGCAGGATTTCCTGTTGATCGGGCAATTGAGAAAAGAAGTCTATTCCTGTTACCTGCTCGACACTATCAATGGGAACAACATATTTTTGAAGCGGTTCCTTTGAACCTATGTTGGGTATGATAAAACCAATAACCTTGGTCTCGGGATAGGTATAATCTAGGATTACCTTGTAGAAATACGCTGGAACCGCCACTTTGTTCATGCCAATCGTGGAGAGGCTTTTTGTTAATATTGGACCGGTAACTACATAAACCGACTGATATTCGATTGCCCAATTCCTGACCAAATCTTCGAGCCTTTTCCAGATTCCCCTATTGAAACCTGGTAACTGCGGACTCATATTGCTGTAATAGAACGATTCTGCCATTGCTGTCGATGACCATCCCATATCCCCCGCAGGTGCCAAATGGCCCCTGTCGTAGCCAGAGCCTGAGTAATCATTACCATTTGCCGTTCCGCTTTTTACAAACGGGTCTGCAATAAATTTGTCTGTCCGCTCAATCCCTTTTTGCGTTTCTTCGTTTGTTAGCTCATAAGCGACCCAACTTGCCTGTTCGTAAGCTTCGTTGTATAAAAACGAATAACCGGTGTGCGAAATGACAATATCCCGCGCAGTGATTTTGGGAATTTCGAGCCTGGAAATCTCTATGGCGTGCAGGTTTTCAATCGGTTCGCCCTTGGTGTTGAACCTGGTACTATCGTTTGCCACAAGCACATTGTTTCCATTGCCCTTTTTAACCGGAAGGCCACAAGAAGAGAATGTCCCAAAAACAAAGATTACCGATAAAACAAATAAAAACCTCCTCATTGATAAGTTATTACAGAATGACTAAACACATTGATTATTACAAAACAGCATACATTCCCAAATCGAATGTTGAATATGAAAGTACCGATTATAAAATTTCTTCCTTTCGATATTTTAATGGATCCAACAAATCCATTCAATAAATCTTTCAAAGTTCTCCGAAAATTTAAGAGAAACTTTGAAAGAAATCCTGATTTATCGAAGAAAATAGGACGGACTTTATCGAATGCATACCCACAAAGTTTTAAAAGTTTGGGAAGAACACAAACAACATTACAGCACTTTCTCCCTCAGGACCTGTCATTGCGAGGTTTGCTACATAAAACATGATTAATCAACAGAATAATATGCAAACCGTGGCAATCCCATCCTAAGAAGCACTGTGCCAAAAACAATGTTTAGGACGGTGCTTCAAACATGGGATTGCCACACCCTGCATCATAATCTTGCTAACCATTTGATATAGAATAGCAGGGTTCGCAATGACAGCTTTGGGAGGGAGATCGTCCTAACAAATTAATTGCTAACCCTTTAATATACTGTTATTAGGTTGGTAACTTGCAACTAGCGAAATGCAATTCGTAACTTGTAAAAGCCATTCGTAACGAGTATTAATGGATGCACAACAAGCATAAATGGATGCGTAACAAGTATTAATGGATGCGTAACAAGTATTAATGGTTGCGTAACAAGTATTAATGGATGCGCAACAAGCATAAATGGATTCATAACGTGTATAATGCCTTTCGTAACATGAAGAATGACATTCGTAACTTGTTGTTTATTTCATCCCAATCTGCTTCCGGCACTTATCGCAAAACCAGATTTTCTCCTTGTCTACCTCTTTTGCAGTTCCTTTGGCATCGTTCATCAAACATCGGGGATCATTCGAGCAATGGCCAAATCCGAGGTTATGTCCTATCTCGTGTAGTGCAACTTTTTGCAGACGATCCAAAAAAACAACCTCGGTAACTTTTCATTTCAATCGGAAAGTGGAGACCACACAGGTAGTCCCATCAACCTCTCCATAACCGAAGATGCCCCATTCGGGAATGTCCCCATTTTTGCAGGCAATATCCTTTTCTGTAAGGACCAATATACAATTGTTTGAATGATACTTATCAAGGATCTTGCCCGCCTCGTACCTGGTCTTGCTTCCTGCAAGAA
>CAIYPA010000446.1 GCA_903927965.1 uncultured Bacteroidia bacterium
CCTACAAACGCATAAATTGAGGATGCAAAATGGATTTTTGTTTTTGATACGCCGCGTTTTTCGATGTCGCCGGTAAAAAAGGCGAGGGAAGTAACCCCTCCTGCAGGAATGAAGACACTGATAAAGTTGCGTTTAAGAAATAGAAGGATGGTTGATGACAATGGTATTTTCTTGTGAACGGCTGAAAACGCCATTTTATACATAAACCCCTGTAAAGAAATATAAATTATTGTAACTGTAATACCAAGAAGCAGATAAGGAAGCCTGGACACGAGAAGTACATCCCTTACCTGGCCAAATTCTGACTTTTCGTGCTTGAAAAACCAGGCGGCAATAGCAATAAAGAGGATTGTAAGTATAAACTGGGCAATTACTTTCCGGTTCTCGCGGATCCGAATTAATTGACCCTTTGATAATAACTTATGGTAGAATTGATGTAAGATTGTTTTTCTCATAAGTACAATATTAGAAAAAATCCTGACAATACGGTAATAATTATTTTTTTTATCCGATCTTGATCATTTTTGGTATTTGTTTGTTTAAATACTCAGGATTGGCAATTATAAAGTGATGAGATTCATTAACGATTTATTGTCCTATCATTATCTGGTAAGAATATTCTGGTTATGCTTAAAACAGTTATTATAGACGACGATTACGTTTCGAGGATGGTATTGCGGGAAATGTTGCTGAAGTTTCTCGACAATATTGAGATTCTTGGTGAGGCTGGATCGGTTGAGGAAGGGGTTAAGTTAATTGAAGAAACGGATCCCGAGTTGGTTTTGCTTGATATTAGTATGCCTGACGGGACAGGTTTTGATCTGTTGGACAAATTGAAATCTGTCAATTTCAAGCTTATTTTTATCACTGCCTATAGCGAATATGCCGTAAAAGCCTTCAAGTATTCAGCAATTGATTATATCGTAAAGCCGCTTGTAGTTGAAGAACTTACAAAAGCGATTATGCGGATTCCACAAATGCCAAAATTGGATAATGCAGTAAGAGTTAAGACATTAAAGGATAACCTGTTTTCTCCGGATGACAATAACAACAACACAATTGCACTGCCAGAAAGCAATGGCTTTGCGATTGTCAGGGTAGAGCAGATCATCCGTTGCGAAGGCAAAAGAAATTACACAAGGATACTTTTTAAGGACGATACCGAAAAGATCGTAAGCCGTACATTGCTCGAATTTGAGCACCTTCTTGCCCCACTGGGTTTTGTGAGGATTCACCGGAGCCATCTCGTCAATTTATACAATGTTGTGCGATACCTGAAAACCGATGGTGGTATGGTTGAACTTAAAACAGGCGAATTGCTGAAAGTGTCACCCAAGCACAAGGAGGAATTACTCAATAAGCTTCTATACAACAAATTGTAAAAATAAACCCGGATAATTTATCCGGGTTTATTTTTATATATATAACGATCAGTTCATATTACAACCAATGTAAAATCCTGAAATCCTGTCTGTTAGGGAGATCTGGATTTTTTGGGAAGATTCTGACGCCGTAATTGTACGAACCGGGCTTTGTCAATGTGAGGTTAAGCGAATAATGGGTGAATCCATTAGCCACTTTAACAGGCGTAAATTCGTGCCGTTCAACATATTTCGGATGACCGTTTCCTAACGCAATAATTACTTCAACACCAATCTCCATCGGTTCCAATCCCTTAATATCCAATACAATATAGGAAGGATAGTTTTGTCCCATTTTATAGGTATTGGTGATCCCATCGGCAAGCTGGATGTTGACGACTTCGATCTGATCCC
>CAIYPA010000447.1 GCA_903927965.1 uncultured Bacteroidia bacterium
GTTTTAGAGAAACCGGCAATCAAATATTGAAATAATTATGTGAGGAATTTAATATGAGCCCTTCTGAGTGGAATTATTTATATACAGTAACAGATTCAAACGATCAGATAAATAGGGTAATTTTTTCACCAAATGGTCAAGCCATTGCTGGGTGCAGTTTCTATGACAGTCATATCTATATTTGGCGGACAATGGATGGAAAATTAATAAATGCTATTTGGACCTCCTACGGTTCCATAAATGACATTTCGTTTTCTCCTAACGGCGAATATATACTGGCAGGATGCGAAGATAAAACCCTTCGCTTATTTAGGGTTTCAGATGGCAAATTGATTGACACCTTAGCTGGACATTCAGATGAAGTATGGCGCGTTGCCTATTCGCAAGATGGAAGGAACTTAGCCTCTATTAGCAAAGATGGGACTCTCAAGGTTTGGAAACCGCTCATCGTCCATCGTAAAGCCCTTGATAATGTACTCTTTGAGCCGTTCGGTAGCCCAAATACGAAATTTAGTTGCGATGCGGGATTTGATCCGATACCCCAATGAGAGAATCATATCGAGGTTGAAAAAGGTTGTATTGTAGTCTTTGCCATCGGCTGCAGTTGTTCGGAATTTCCGAACAACTGAATCTTCGATCAATTCACCTTCCTCAAAAATGTGTTTGATATCGCCGTTTTTCAATTCACCTTTTGCTTCTTCTTTCATACTCTGCCTCCTTCCAAATCGTTGTCAATACCTTTAGGGATTATAGTGGTACTCAATTTGTGTATTTTTTTCATAGCTTTGTAAAAGTAACCCTTTTTCAAACACACCAACCTTCAAATACCATTTATTTTCCTGAAAGAGAGCTGATTTAGTTCAATAACCTGTCGTACAAATTGTAAACCCTAAATTGGCCTACTGCACCTGCCTTCGGGGGAGCGAAGAATAATCAAGTAACCACAAAATATTTTCCATTTCCATAAAGAAATTTGGACCAACCAACTACGATTTTCGGTGTGAAAGATTGGGTCTCCCTCCGGTTTGAAATAAAGATCCAATTTTCGGTAAGCAAATGAAAGGTTTAAATACCACATACCGTAAAATGGGCAGGAGGTTATGGGGATTCAATGTCTTGCCACCAAAGCACGAAGACTATTGGGCAATCATGCTTTTTTCATGCAAATTCAGCACTTTGTATTTGTCGAAGAGAAATATCTATATATCTTGGATTTGAAAACATACTCCTTTTTCTATCACTCCAATTTTCCAACTGTTGGCTTATTACATCTTTTTCAAATGTGTTCTTATTTTTTGCAATAAAATCAATTGATGATAAAAGCTCAAGTGCAAAATCCGAATAAAATCCGGTTAAAAAATCAATAGTCCTTTGAGCAATATTGTACAATTCCGAATTATTTTCAACGTGTTTTTTAACCGTGTCATAACCATCTGAGACCAATGTTAGTGGTTCAAATGGCTTTTTATTCATATCGCTATACCCCATTATATAGCTACCATTCAAAACATTTAATACAAACCTAACTTTACCCGAATATGGGCCATAAAAGTTGGGGCTAAATTCAAGGTTAAAATATTTTTTTGCTCCAAATCGTTGAAGAAAATAACACACTTTTTCACTAGAGAATTCTGAAACATATTCCCCATTTTTCACCAAATCATATAATAAATAGAGTAATAATGCTCGTGCATCCGTTAGTTTCACCCTCTCTTTTTTTAACTGTTCTTTTATGTGTTGAGTTGGTACATAAACAATTATCTCAATATCAAGATTGCTTAATTTTTGTTCAATAATTTTCTTTACTTTTTCCCACTCTAATCCTCCATTACCAGCACCTAGCGGAGGTATAGCAATACTTTTAATTTTATATTCCTTTATAATATGAACCAGATCATCTAAACCTGCATTAATAAAGCTATATTCAGATGGTTTCCTCCAATCTTTTTTTGTTGGAAAATTAATAATGTATTTTTCTCCTGAATTAAGATTTGAATCTTTAACAACAAATAACCTACCTACAATTACTTCATTTCTTTTACAAGCCTCAATATAAGCTTTGTAATTATTTTGATACGCATTTTTAAATTGCAGTGCAATTCCTTTTCCCATTACACCAACAGTATTAACAGTGTTGATTAAAGCATCTGCCTCACTCTCTAAGATATTACCAGTTATATATTTTATCATAATCCTAATTTTAAAAGTACGCTTGTGTTATAACCTTAATTTTATCTTCAGTTACTCCTAATGAAATCAATTTGTCTTTAGCTATCTCATTATAACAACCAAAACCTATTATTAGGTCTGGCGATAAATCGGCAGCAACTAAAAATTCAGCTTGCTTTTTCCTTTTTATATTCAAATTTTCAGACCCTCCCCAATATAATGATTTAATGGCATCCCAGTCAACAATATCGACCAGCTCATTGATTTTTGTCTTGTCATAAAATGAGGTAAGCATATCTGTCGCATGCCCATCTGTAAAGTAAAAATCAATTTTTGCAGAAATTATTTTGCTCACAGAACAACCTAAATATATAATATTGATTGGAGAAGTAGCTCGCTCTACAAAATTGCCTCCATGTTGAGCCACATAAAGCATTGGCATTTTAACTCCAAAATAAAAAGGGACAAAATCACCCAATCGGATTGGGGATAAACCATTTTCTGAACCAAATCCACCATTTTCAACACTTACATATTTTTTACTTCTATTATTTATCAAGCTTAAATCGCCAATGTTTTTATAATCAGGATTTTTATTTGGAGAATCTTTATGTGTAATACCATATTGAAGAATATGTGGAATATTCTCAATATGAGTGATTCTGTATAGTATAACTTTATTTAGTTCCACAATTCATCAGTTCCAATTATTTTTCAAATATATATCAATTTTAGCTTTACCTAAAATATAAAATAATCTATTCATATTCAATATATTAATACGTCTTGATCTAAATACTCAATTTTTTCCTTCTGTTTCAATCGTCATCTATATCCAACTATTAATGAAACTTCCTTGTAAAAGTAACCCTTTTTCAAACACCCCAACTTTTCAATGTCATTTATTTTCCTGAAAGAGAGATGATTTAGTTCAATAACCTGTCGCACACATTGTGAATCCTACATTGTCCTACTGCAGCTGCCTTTTGGAGAGCGAAGAATAATCTGGCAACCAAAAAATATTTTCCTTTTTCCAAAAGGAATTTGTACCAACGGAATACGGTTTTCGATGTGAAAGATTGGGTCTCCCTCCGGTTTGGGATAAACATACAATTTTCGCAAAGTAATTGAAAAGTTTTGAAATGTTATAAGGGTCATATCGTTGCAAAAGACATTACGTAATAAAATATTTCACAAAAATTAAAAATAGCATTGATTTGAAGCTGAGTTACAAACTCAAAACCATTAACCCCTCGTTACAAACGAGGGGGATGGTGTGGATAGTGTCAAGTACCTGCCGGTACATCACCTTTTCCGATGATCGGATATCGCGGATACGGTTGAGCAATTCATACCAATAAGTGCCTCCACCCATTTGTTTCAACCGTTCATCGTCCATCGTAAAGCCCTTGATGATGTACTCTTTGAGCCGTTCGGTAGCCCAAATACGAAATTTGGTTGCGATTCGGGATTTGATCCTATAACCCAATGAGATAATCATATCGAGGTTGAAAAAGGTTGTATTGTAGTCTTTGCCATCTGTGGCAGTTGTTCGGAATTTCCGAACAACTGAATCTTCGATCAATTCACCTTCCTCAAAAATGTGTTTGATATGTTCGCTGATATTGGATTTGCTCGATTGATACAATTCCACCAACCGAGCTTGAGTCAGCCAAACGGTTTCATTTTCGAGACGAACTTCGATTTTAGTTGTTCCGTCTTCGGCCTGATAAAGAATGATTTGGCTATCACCGTTTTTCAATTCACCTTTTTGTTCTTCTTTCATTCTATGCCTCCTTCCAAATCGTTTTCAATATCTTTATGGACAATAAAGGTACTCAATTTGTGTGTTTTCTTTCCATAATAAGGTAAATTCAAACCACAAATCTCAACAAAAATTATTTGGATTGGAATTTTGCCAGTAGGGCATCAATAACCCTGGAAAACAAAATCTACACCAACAGATTGTCCGTTAGGATATTAATAACAATCCTGTTAATTCCCTATTTGACTAGAGAAACTATTTTATTAAGCAATAATTTTTCATCAATGGGTTTGGAGATGTAATCGTTCATTCCATTTGCCTTGCATTTTTCAATGTCAACTGTTGTTACATCAGCGGTTAATGCGATGATTGGGATTTTAGAACCCAGTTTATTGCGGATGTATTCAGTCGCTTCAAAACCATTCATCTCGGGCATCATTAAGTCCATCAATATAATGTCGTAAGTATTTGATTGTAATTTATCTATTGCAATTTTTCCGTTATCAGCAACATCATATTTAAATCCAAAATCATTTAATATTGTTTTGAGCAATAATTGGTTAAGCAACACATCTTCAACTACCAATACATTTAAACTTTTAATTTCTGCAGCAAATTCCTTGCTATCAGCTTCGATTTCAATCGTGTCCCCCGCTATTTCGAAATTCAAAATAAACCTAAAGGTAGAACCTTTTCCCAAAACACTTTTTACGCTGATACTGCCCCCTTGCAATTCTACCAATTGTTTCGAAATAGCCAGTCCTAATCCGGTTCCGCCATAAACACGTTGAGTGGAAGCTGACCCTTGTTCAAAGTTATGGAAAATCTTGTCAATTCTATCCTCTGGTATTCCAATGCCTGTATCTTCTATTGAAAATTCAATTGTCACTTTTTCATCATCTTCATCCAATAAATCAACACTTAACATGATACTTCCTTCGTTTGTGAATTTTACGGCATTGCTTAATAGGTTTAAAATAATTTGATGCAATCGTGAAGAGTCGCCCTTTATTTGGACTGGAATTTTCTTGTTGTATTCTTTGGTCAATTTAAGGTTCTTTTCGCGGGCTTTATGTTCAAATAAATGAATAATTGTCGATATTGATTCATCCAATTTGAAATTTCTTTTCTCAAATACCATTTTCCCTGCATCAACCTTAGGAACTGTCAATAAATAAATGTCACAAATTAGGGGAGATTATATAGTTCCAATCACCATGAAAGTCATTTCTAAGGATATTTAGTTTTTCCTTTTCTTGTTCTGTAACTTTTA